>CAYRQZ010000029.1:0-27344 GCA_964426585.1 uncultured Bacteroidales bacterium
TTTACAGAATATAAATTCATTGGTTTTTATTTAAAATTATATAAATAAAAATAATATACGGGGAGGCTGAAAACCTTAAAGAGTAGGCGTAAATTTAAAACTTTAATGAGAGGCAGAAGAAAAACAAGTTCAATCGAAAGTTACAATGATTATTGTATGTTGGTTACTAGGTTCGTTAGGAATTCATCGCTTAATGATGGGATATTCTAATTGGTGGCTAATGCTTATTACAGCTGGTGGTTGCGGTATTTGGACATTGATTGATTTAGTGAAAATTATTACCGGCAGTATGAAAATGGCTGATGGTAGAGAATTGAGTTAAATAAAAAGATGTCATTTAATTATGACATCTTTTTTTTAATTTAAATATTGCAAATGAAACAAGAAAACGAAAAATTTTGTCACGAATGTGGCGAAATTATTAATATCAAAGCTGAGATTTGCCCAAAATGCGGAGTTCGTCAGTTAGAAATGCCTATTGTTGCTACTGAAGTTAAAGCTAATCCTGAAGAAACAGAACAAAAAACCAAATGGTTAACAGCCTTACTACTTTGCTGGTTTTTAGGTGCTTTTGGTGTTCATCGCTTTTATACTGGTCATACTGCTATTGGAGTTGTTCAATTATTAACAGCAGGAGGTTGTGGAGTTTGGACAATTGTTGATTTAATAATGATAATAACAGGAAATTTTAAGGATGCAGATGGAAATCCAATAAAAAATAATTGATAAAAAAAAGAGGTTGCTAAAAGCAACCTCTTTTTTTTATCCTTATATAATTTTATTCTTCATAGGTAATTTTAAACTCCACACGTCTATTTTGAGTTCTACCTGCAGCTGTATTATTGTCTGCTTTTGGCTGATCTGGTCCATAACCTTTAGCTGTTAATTTATTTTTAACGCCTTTATCTTCAAGATATTTTTTCACTGCATCAGCTCGTTCTTGTGAAAGTGATTTGTTTAAATCGTAGCTTCCAGTATTGTCAGTGTGTCCTTGTACTTCTACAGTCCATTCAGGGTGAGAATTTAAAGTGGCTACAACATCATTTAATATTGCAAAAGAGTTTGTTTTAATAACTGCTTTGCCTACTTCAAACTGAATCCCTTGCATTACTTTTTCGAATAGTTGTTTTTCCTTTTTTGTAATTTCAGGACAACCTTTATTTTCGGGAATACCTTTTATGTCTGGACATCTGTCTAAATGGTCTGGAATACCGTCTCCGTCAGAATCAGGGCAACCATCAAAATGAGCTGGTCCTTTTAAATTTGGACATTTATCAAGTGGGTCTGGAATACCGTCGCCGTCAGTGTCAGGGCAGCCATTAAATTCAGCCAAGCCTTTTTCTTTTGGGCATTTGTCTAAATGGTCTGGAATACCATCTCCATCTGTATCAGGACAGCCTTTAAATTGAGCTAAACCTTTAATATCTGGACATTCGTCTAAATGGTCTGGAATACCGTCTCCATCAGCGTCAGGACAGCCATTTAGTTCAACCAAACCTTTAGTGTCTGGGCAATTGTCTTTATCGTCGGCAACACCATCACCATCTTTGTCAGGACAACCTTTTGCCGAAGCTACACCTTTTATATTAGGACAATCATCTTGATAATCTGGAATACCATCGCCATCAGAATCAATAGGGCAGCCATTTTTATCAACTTGTACATTTGCAGGAGTGTTTGGACATTTATCTTTTTTGTCGCTTATGCCATCATTATCAGCATCTTTCATTTTACCAAAACTAAAAACAATACCAAGATTATGTTGTAATTGATAGTCATTAAATTTTGTATTTACTTGCCCATCATGATAATCATGATTTGTCCAACCATAAGTGAAAAAATAGCGAAGTGCAATTACATCATTAATTCTGTAATCTACCCCTGCACCAACGGGAAGTACTAGGTCAGGGCGCTCATCATACTTGATAAGGTTAAAAGATTCTGTTGGTGCATTTAAAAAACGAGTTCCGATACCAGCAAAAACATAAGGAACAAATTTTGCATCATCATTTTGAATAAATTTGTACTTTAAAGTTAAGTCTATGTTTGTGTTACGGCTAAGAAAACGGCTATCTTTGTTTTCGTATAAACCATGATCCCCATAAGAGCCGTATAAACTTAAATCAAATGATTTGTTTATGTAACGTGCAAACGACATTCCCCCAAAACCGTAAAAAGCTTTATTAAAGTTGAAGAATCCGCTTCCTAAATCGCCATTGTACTCAGATTTTCCACCATATAAACCAATTGACCAAGGTTTGTCTTCTGTTTGAGCAAAACTAGTTTGTTGTAAACTAAAAATTACAACTGCTAATAAAAATAATTTTCCAAAGTTCGTTAAAAAATTTGACTTTGTTTTAGTAATTTTTTCAATCATAATGTTACTTTTTTTTATAATTAATAAATAATTTTAACTGTCAACGCACTTAACAAAATGTTATTACTTTTGTTCAAAAATTAAAAAAAATTGACATTAAAAGATATTGTCTAATTCTCGAAAATTATTAGTTTGTTTTATTTTAGAATTATTAATATTCATTATTAAATCATTTTGTATTTTTGTGAAAAATAAATTTAATGAGTTTAATTTTAAATATTGAAACCTCTACCGAAGTTTGTTCAGTTGCTTTAGCTGAAAATGGAAAAACAAAATTTTCAAAAACTCATAACCCAAACCTTGAAAATGATGGAAAATCTTCTCATTCGCAGTTATTGGCAGTTTTCATTCAAAATATTTTGCTGGAAAGCTCAATAAAGCCAACAGAGATTAAAGCAGTTGCTGTTAGTGGCGGCCCTGGATCATATACAGGCTTGCGAATTGGAGTAAGTACTGCTAAAGGTTTTGCAAATGCTTTAAATTTGCCACTTATTGTAATTGATAGTTTGAAAATTATTGCATCAATGGCAAAAACTAATATTGATTTTTCGTTTGATTATATTGTTCCTATGATAGATGCCAGACGTATGGAAGTTTATACTGCAATTTTTGATTCAGACCTAAATTGTAAAAGTGAAATAGAAGCCAAAATAATTGATGAAAATACTTTTATTAATTTTAAAGATAAAAAACTAATCTTTTGTGGCAATGGTTCAAATAAATGTAAAAATGTAATAATGTCAAAAAATTTTATTTTTCTTGATAATATTTATCCTTTGGCTGAATTTATGTCAGATTTTTCGTATAAAAAGTACTTAGGCAAAGATTTTGTAGATTTAGTTTATTATGAACCATTATATTTAAAAGATTTTATTGCAACAACACCTAGAAACAAAATATTTTAACATTAAAATTTAATTAGCATGAGATTAACAAACACATCAAATCCTGTTTTTTCTGAAAAAACTTTTAATGCCCAAATAGGAGCAGAAACAATGAGCGTTAAAGGTACTTTAAACAAGTCTATTTTTTTGTTTTTACTTTTATTAATAACAGCAAGTTTATCATGGCGTTTAGCTAGCTATGACCCCGAACTTTTGCCGAGTCTTATGATTGGTGCAGGTATTTTGGGCTTTATTTTGGCGATGATAACTATTTTTGCACGTAAATATGCGAAATTTACCGCTCCGCTTTATGCAGCTAGCCAAGGTTTTTTTCTAGGAGCTGTATCATTAATGTATAGTGTTGTTTATTCTGGAATTGTATTGCAAGCTGTCCTAATTACTTTTGCAATAACGGGAGTAATGCTTTTTTTGTTTAGAAGCGGTATCATTAAAGTAACAAATAAATTTCGCTCGGGCGTAATTATTGCCACAGGCGGAATAGCTGTAGTTTACCTTCTTTCTTTTGTGTTAAGTTTTTTCGGAATTACAATTCCATATCTTCATGATGGTGGACCTATCAGTATTGCTATAAGTGGTTTTATTATTGTTATTGCTGCTTTGAATTTAATTTTAGATTTTAATTTTATTCAAGAAGCTAGCGATAAAGGGTCGCCAAAAGAACTAGAATGGTATGCAGCATTTGGCTTAATGCTTACTTTGATTTGGTTATACTTGGAAATTCTTAGGCTTTTAAGTTATTTGAATAGACGCTAAAAAAAGTAGTATAAAAAAGTAAGTTTTTATTTTTTAAGAGCCATATCAATTTTAGCGATTACCATTTCTTTTGTTATGTTATTCATGCAGGCAAAATCACCTCTATAGCACGGTTTATTTCCATAAATAGATGATGGTCTGCAATCTAAGTCAATTTGGACTGCCCATTCTTCTGGCATTTTCCAAGCATAAAAGCCAGCGTAAGGATGTGTTGCCCCCCAAATACTTATAACAGGCGTGTTCACTAATCGTGCTAGATGCATATTTGCCGAATCCATGCTTAGCATTAAGTCTAATTCAGACATAATTATTAGTTCTTCATTTATATAAAATTTTCCTGCTAAATTGTGAACATTTGCATATTCGCTAGCCCAACTTTCAAGAATATTTTGTTCATTTCCTCTGCCACCAAAAAGATAAATTTGATATTGTCGAGAATTTAATATTTCCACAAGTTCTTTCATCTTTTGTAAGGACCAAGTTTTTCCTTGGTGTTTAGCAAAAGGCGCAATTCCAATATGTGTGCTTGATTTGCTAATGCTTAAAGGTGAAATTTCATTTTTATTATTTATATAAAGCGATTTTCCATCAAAATCATTAGTTAAAAAGTGATAGCCAGCCTTTTCAAAAACATCATAATAACGAGAAAATGTGCTTTTAAGTTGAATCAATTTTTTGTTCTTTTTTCTTGTTAATTCTCTTTTCTCTTTTCTTCCTTTATCTATTTTAATTACCATGGTCCCTGAAATTTTAAAAAGAAAAGATAAAAATTTTGTTCTCAAAACATTGTGAAGGTCTGCAACAAAATCATATTTTCCCATTGACTTTAAGCTTCTGAATAATTTCCATAGCCCTATAATTCCTTTATGTTCTGTTTCAGGATTAAAACTAACGAAAGTAAGTCTGTCTATTGGTGAAAATAAGTTTTGCACATAAGAACGCGAAACATAAATTATTTTTTTGTCGGGATATGATTTTAAAAATGAGGCAATAATAGGTACTGTCATTGCTATATCACCTAATGCACTAAAGCGGAAAACTAAAATTGTATTAGATTTACTCACTTTTCGGTTTTATAAAGAATAGGATTTAGAGAAGGGTCGTTATACATTTTCATTTGCTTGTATAACTTCATTTTTTTTCTTCCTGTTTTAATGTCATTTAATAGCTCATCAATAGCGTTACTCAAATCTTCTCTCTGCGTAAGGAGTACATCTAACTTTGCTTGACAATTAGTTTTATGTTCATTACTAGCATCGACTCTGTTAGTTTCTTCTTGCATGTGAAAAATCTTCAAAGCTAAAATAGAAAGTCGGTCAACTCCCCAAGCAGGGGTTTCAGTATTAAGTCCAGCATTTGGAAGGGTTTTTATATCTTTAAACTCATTCATAAAGTAGCCGTCAATATATTCAACCAAATCAGTTCTATCTTGATTTGACTTGTCAATTCTTCTTTTAATTTTTAAAGCTTCTTGGGGATTAATTTGGGGGTTGCGAATAATATCTTCTAAATGCCATTGCACAGCATCTATCCAATTTTTTGAAAAAAGAAGAAATTCTATTGAGCCTTCTTTATATGGGTTTTTGATAATAGCATTAACATCGTCGCTTAAATGGTAAAGGTTTGTAGCTTGTTGAAAAATTTTATTACACAACTGGCTGAAATTCATACTATTATTAATTTAAATTTATTACTATTTAATTTTTTACTTCAAAATATGAAATTTGTAAGGCAAAGATATAAAAAACTAATAAGCCAGCAAGTAATAGTAATTTGAAAAACAAAGTTAGACTTTTTAGAGGTTTTGATTTTTAATCACAACCAAATCAACTAGCTTTATATTTAGGCAAAAGCAAATAGGTCATTTAAAACTACTTCGTTCTGAATATTATTCCAATACATATTGTGTTTTAGTTTGTAAGTACTTATAAAAGTGATATGTAATGCTTTTTTTGTATTTGTTTTTTCGGCAAAAGTCCAAATTTTATTTTGAATTTTATTATTGTATTCTTTTGAGATTACAAACTCTTTTCGAGAAAATTTCATTTCGCAAATATTTATAAGATTGTCGGCACGATCTATTATTAAATCAATTTGCACATTGTCTTTGTCTTTTAATTTGCTTTTCCATGAGTAGGTATAGGTTAAAACATCTTTAATTCCGCAAACTATTTGAATATTTTTAGCGGAAACAACTAAAAAAATTAAAATTTCGGCAAATATAATTGTATAGTTGGCGGAAAATGCTAATTAAAATAATAAATCCGCAGAGTATTTGTGTATAGTTGGCGGAAAATGATAAATAAAATGTCAAAATTGCAATAGATATATGAGTTTTTGTGTAAAAAAGTTAGACTAAACTTTTTTTATAAATTCTAAAACTGTTTCCGAAATATATTTAAGTTTTTCATCAGAAAGTTCGGTATTCATTGGTAATGATAAAACTGTTTCGCACAATTTGTCAGTAACAGGGTAGTCATTTTTATTATAATCAAATTCCTGAAATGCTTTTTGATTATGCAGAGCTACAGGATAATAAATTGCACTTGCAATACCTTTGGAGTTTAGATATTCCATTAAAGCCTTTCTATCAATATTATTTAGGACTAAAGTATATTGGTGAAAAGTATGAGATGAAAATTCTGATCTTTTTGGAGTTTTTAGTTTTTCGCAATTTGCAAAGGCAGTATCGTAATAATCGGCAGCCTTTCTTCTAGCTAAATTATACTCATCTAAAAGTGGGAGTTTTACCCTTAATACTGCTGCTTGTATTGTATCTAAGCGAGAGTTGACGCCAATTCTATCGTGATAATATCTTATTTTCATTCCATGATTTACAATAGAAGCTATTTTTTCAGCTAAATTATCATCATTAGTAAAAATAGCTCCACCATCTCCATAACAGCCCAAGTTTTTTGAGGGGAAAAATGAGGTACAGCCGATATGACCAATTGTTCCAACTTTTTTTGTCCAATTATTTTTCGAGGTAAAATCGCTACCAATTGCTTGTGCTGTATCTTCTATTACATATAAGTTATGTTTGTTAGCAATTTCCATAATTTTGTCCATATCGCACGACTGCCCGAATAAATGAACGGGAATAATTGCTTTTGTTTTTGCAGTAATTGCCTTTTCGATTAGGAGAGGGTCAATGCAAAAAGTATCGGGATCAACATCGACCATTACTGGGGTAAGCTTTAACAAAGCAATAGTTTCAACTGTGGCAATAAATGTAAAGTCTGAAGAAATTACCTCATCTCCAGGCTCTAATCCAAGACTCATCATGGCAATTTGAAGGGCGTCTGTTCCATTTCCGCAAGGAATAACATGTTTTACATTAAGATATTCAGCAAGTTCTTTTTTAAATTCTTTTACTTCGCTACCGTTTATAAATTCAGAATTATTAATAACGCTCGCAATTTTTGAATCTACTTCATCTTTAATTTTTAAGTATTGCGATTTTAAATCAACCATTGGAATATTCATAGTATATTTTTTTGCAAATATACATGATTATCGCATTTTGAAGGCTAAACTACGTCAATATTTTAAGAAAATTAGCTAAGATTTTTTTTAAGAAGTTTAACGTTTAAATTTCTTCGACTTCTACAATTTTTGCTAAGACATCGGAATATGGTAAAACCAAGTAATTTTTTCCTTCAAACTCAAATTCAGTGCCTGAAAACGGCTTATAAATTACTAAATCGCCAGGAATAATTTCCGCATTTTCAATTACGCTCATCCATTTTACTTTTGCAATATTTGTTTTTTCCTTGGCTGTATCTGGAATAATTATTCCTGAAGCTGTTAAAACTTCTTTATTGGTATCTTCTAGTTCTAGAATTAAATTTTGATTAATAGGTTGTAATTCTTTCATATTTTAATTTTTAAATATTTATGTTCAATAATTTTTTAAGTTTAGCTTCGTCAAAACCAACAACTATAGTTCCGTTAATGTCAGTTTGTGGAACTCCTTGTTGCCCACTTCTTTGAACTAAGCTTTGAGCTGCATTTTGGTCTTTAGAAATATCAATGTCTCTATATTTTATGCTGTGTTTATCTAACCAGCGTTTTAAAGTGTTACACCACGTGCAAGAAGGTGTAGAGTATACGCTCACAGATTTCTGAGCTTTTGTATTTGTGTCTTTTGTATTATGAAAGCTTGCATTATGGAAAAGTGTTTTGTAAAAGTTCTCTGTTTGGCAAGATGAAATTGAGTTAATAAATTTTCCGTGTTCAAAAATTAAAAAACTAGGAACAGTTTTTATACCAAAGTTTGTATGTATATCCTTAACCACAGTTACGTCAGCAGAAAAAACAGGAATAATAAGTTCGTTACAAGCGTTTAGGATATTTGCGATTGCACATTGACTTTGTTCACTCTCGGCTTTATAAAGTAACAGAAAATGTTTTTCAGCCCCCTTAGACAGTTGTAAAAATTCGTTTAATGATTTTACAGACTTCATAATTTTCTAAATATTTTTCAATTGCTTTATGAAATAACTACTAGGTTTTACCCCAACAAACCTTTGTACTTCTTTTCCATTTTTAAAAACTATTGATGTAGGAATGCTTCTTACTCCGTATTTTGCAGCAGTTTGTTGATTTTCGTCAATATTAAGTTTTGCTATACTTGCATTATGCTCTTGATTTTCGGCTAGCTCGTTTAAAATAGGTATCATCATTTTGCAAGGCATACACCAAGGAGCCCAAAAGTCGACAAATGTTATTCCTGATTTAATTTGATTTGCAAAAGTTTTATCATTTAAAACAATAATTTTTTCACTATCATTTTCGTATTTAGTTTTTCTCAATCTATTTGCCATTATTGCTAAGTAGCTTATAAATAGAATGAATGCAGCTCCTATTATAAATAATATAATTTTCATAAAAAAGTAATTTATTTTGCAAATAAACAAATAAGATAAATAAAAAAGTGATTTAAAAAGTTGAAAAACGATAGTTTTTTAAATGAAAGATAGTATTTTTCGTAAAGATGTTTAATATCTCATTAGGTCGTTTTTGATTTTTTCGCTTAATATTTTGCTAGCTGGCACCATAGGTAGTCGAAGTTCATTTTTTATTCTATTTTGTTGTGCTAGGTATTCTTTTGCCCCGCAAGGATTTCCTTCGGCGAACATATTTGAAATTGAATCTAATAACTTATAATGTATAGGTTTTGCATTGTCGAAATCTTTATGAAGTGCAAATTTTACAAGTTGCGACATTTCTTTGGGAAATACGTTTGCAGCAACAGAAATAACACCTTCTCCGCCAAGAGCGATAAGGGGTAGAGTGAGAGCGTCGTCTCCTGAAATTACCGTAAAACTTTCAGGAGTAAGTTTAATTACTTTCATCATTTGTTCAATCGAGCCACTAGCTTCTTTTATTGCCGTAATATTGTCGAAATCTTTTGCAAGTTTTGCAACAGTTTCGGGAAGAATGTTAACTCCTGTTCTTCCAGGAACATTGTATAAAATTATTTGTATTGGCGAAGCTTTTGCTATTTGGGCAAAATGTTGGTAAAGTCCTTCTTGATTTGGCTTGTTATAATAGGGAGCAACCGATAAAATACCATCAACTCCGTTTAAACTTGCTGTTTTTATTCGATTAATAATTTCAGCAGTGTCATTTCCGCCAATACCATACATTATAGGTACTCGTGAATTAATTTCTTTTTTAGCAAATTCTAATATTTTAGTTTTTTCTTTTTCTGATAAGCAAGCAGATTCGGCTGTGGTTCCCATAACCAAAAGATAATCAACGCCACCAGCAATTAAGTCGTTTATAAGTTTTGCAAATGCAGGAAAATCAATTTGTTTGTTTTCGTTAAAAGGAGTAATCATTGCTACACCTGTGCCTATAAATTTTGTTTTCATAGTTTATTTATTTATGTATTAATCATTTTAAGATAATGTTCAGTTTGAATAATTAAATTTTTTACAATGTTTTCAGAATTTTTCTCAATTTTTAACATTAAATCATAATAATTTGGCTTTTTTTCAGAGTATAAACCTGTTTTGAATAAAGCTTTTGATTCGGCAATGACAAAACAAAGTGGCAAACAGTCTTTTGTATTCAAATCAATTAAAATGTCAAATTCTGTTTCGCAAAACTCTTTTACTATTGGAGACTTTGGTTTATAAAATTTTGTTATATCTGTTTTGTTAAAAAGCTTAAGTTCGTGATTTGTTCTGTGAAATTCTTCGTAATTATCATTTTCAACATATCCCAAGGCTTCTACTATTGCAATTTGTTTTTTCAAGTTTTTAATAAATAAGTTTACTTCATCAAAATCTTGTTTTAGGTTAGCGTTAAAAACGATCCCAATATTTTTTGCTTTGTATAAATTACAAGCAACAGCATTAGTTTCTGGTTTTCTAACGGTTTTTCTCAACTTTCTTTGCCCGATTTTAAATTTTATGTTTTTTAAAATTTTCATAAAATATTTTTTGCAAATTTAATAATTCTAGTGTAATAATAAAGATTTTTGTATTTTTGCAATTATAAGTAGGCAGGTCTGTCGCCGTATAAGTTTTATATGGAGGAAAGTCCGGACAACAAAGGGTGTCGCACTCTTGAAATAAGAGATGTCTGTGAAGGCATGTGAGCAAAGAAGAAAATAACCGCTCTTTTATGGAGTAAGGGTGAGAAGGTAGGGTAAGAGCCTACCAGTATTAGTGGTAACACTAATAGCTGTTTGCACTGCGAGTTGCAAGATCATGTATATCGGCGCTTTAAGGCTACCCGCTTGAGCCGAGGGGTAGATCGCATAGATAAATGACAGACAACATCATTGTATGTTACAGAATCCGGCTTATATGCCTACTTATTTTTTAGTTTCGCAATATTTAGTGCAAAATTGTGGACTGATTGCAAATGGTTAAAAAAAGTTGTATATTTGTTAGTTGACAGTACAAATAAATTTTTATTACAAATGAAAAATGATTGGAAACAACGTGATGGGATAGTTTATTCAACAAAAGCTGATTTTGTTTATAATACAAATGAAGAAGAAGAGATAGAAACATTGCCTGTAGAAAAACAAAAATTAAAAATAGTTTTAGATAAAAAGCAAAGGAAGGGCAAAACAGTAGTTTTAATAATAGGTTTTGTTGGTAAAACTGCCGATTTAGAGGATTTAGCTAAGGAATTAAAAAGTAAATGTGGGGTAGGCGGGTCTGCTAAAAATGGGGAGATTATTATTCAAGGCGAAATGATAGAAAAAGTTAAAACAATATTGAAAACTAAAGGGTATAAAGTTTAAATAAATTTGATATGAAAACAATAAAATGGATTTTGCCTGTTTTGTCAATAGCATTGGTTTGGTCGTGTAAAATTAAAAATCAGGAAGATAATGAAAGAAATTTAACAAAAATTGAAATAAATATTGACAATTTTCCTGATGATTTTATTGTTGCCTGTTGTGATAATCAATTCGATACAATAAAAAAAAATGATGATAATAAGTTTGAATATTTAGTATTGCTAAACTCTGACTCTTACATTGATTTAGAGATTGGGAAAAATAGAGTTTTGTTATATGTAAAACCAGAATCGGCTTTGAGTTTGGAAGCTAATTATGAAGATTTTTTAAATACTTTAAGTTTTGGTGGCGAAAATTTAGAATTTAATAATTACTTACTAAAACAAGCGAAATTATCGCGTGAAAGTGAGTTTAATTCAGAAAAATTTATTTATGCAAAGAATTATGAAATTTTCTCTTCTGCTTTTCGTGAATTTGATAAAAAATTTAAGGCTAATTTGAATGAATTTACCGAAAATAATTCTAAAGAAGAATCTTTTGTTTTAATTGAGCTTGAAAGACAAAAGTTAATTAACACGCTTTTGATTCTTTCTTATTACTATCCTTTAATGCACACTAGTTTTCCAAATCAGGAAATTGAGTTAGAGCTTGAAAATTTGATAAATTCGACAGATAAAAACGACCCCAAATTATTGAATTTAAGTTTGTTTTATAATTATGCCGAGAATTTATTATTTTATAAAATTGGTTTAAAATTACGCAATCAGGATATAGAAAATATTAGTGATGAAGAATATATTAAAGTTTATTTTGACTTAATAGATGAAGTATTTTCGGAAAAAAATGTAATAGAAGCTGTTTATTATTCTGGAATAAAAACTTTTTTAACTTATTATGGACCTGAGCTTATACAAGAACAATTTAAGAAATATCAAGAATTTAGTTCTAATAGACAGCGATTGAGCGAACTAGCAAGTGTTTTTGCAGAATATGATAAGTTGAGTGCTGGAAATCCAAGTGTTAATTGGGAATTTCCTGATAAGAACGGGAAAATCCATAGTTTAGAAAGTTTTAAAGGAAGTTTTGTTTATATTGATGTTTGGGCTACATGGTGCGGTCCTTGTATTCGGGAAAGCCCATTTTTTAAAGATTTAGCAAGAAAATATAAATTTCAAAATATTGTTTTTATTTCTATTTCTCTTGATGAAAGTAAAAATGATTGGCTAAATAATTTAAAAGATGAAGACGAAAATATTATTCATCTTTGGGCTGGAGGTTGGGAAAACCCTTTATGTAAATTTTTTAAAATAAATGCAATTCCTCGGTTTTTATTAATTGATACAAAAGGTAACATAATAAACTCTAATGCAGACCGCCCTTCAGGGGATATTGACTTGGTTTTGAAAAGTTTGAAACTTGAAAGTAAATAAAGTTATAAAATTTAACGAGGCGTATTTTGTAAATAAAAAAGTCAAAAAAAAACTGTTTCGATACACATTTGAAACAGTTTTTTCTTTTGTTAGTTTTTCTTATAAACAATTGAGACTAAAGTTTTGTCATCTCCGCCCATATTAATAGTTAAGCCATAAGGTTTGTTTTCGGGAATATTTATTTGAGCTTCTCCAGCTTTGCCAGTAAGTTGTTCCCAAATAGTTACAGCTTGATGTACTCCTGTGGCTCCTGTCGGGTGTCCCCAGCCAACAAGTCCGCCTGTGGTATTAACTGGAATTTTTCCATTTCTTGCTGTGTTTCCGTCTGCAACAAATTGAGCTCCTTTTCCGTGTTCAGCAAATCCGATAGCTTCTAAAGCCATAATTCCGGCAATAGAAAAGCAGTCGTGAAGTTCTATTGTTGCTAAATCGTCTTTAGTGATTTTTGCCATTTCTAATGCTTTTTTTACAGCAATAGCAGTGGTATCTAGTTTTGTATGGTCAGCAGGGGCTTTTGTAAGATTATTTACTGCCATTCCTATTCCAATTACTTCGATAGCGTCTTTTGGGCTAAGTCCACATTTATTAAGTCCTTCTTCCGACATGATAGCAATAGCTGAAGCTCCATCCGAAACTTTTGAGCAGTCGAATACGTTAAGATTATCAACAAAAGAGCGTCCGTTTGGCTTGGTCATTCCGACACTCATAAGGTCTTCGGTAGTGTTATGATATTCTTGTGCAGTAGGGCATAGGCGGGCATTTTCAATTGCATTTTTATACCAAGTTGCCATTGCTTTACGTGTATAGTCGTATCCAAATTTTTCGTAATATTTTCCTGCTCTGTCGCTAAATTTTCCTGGGAAGAAGTGGGCATGTCCTTCTTTACGTTCTTTAGCCCATCCAGCAGCGGCGAGAATATCAGCACCATAAACAGCTTTAACAGTATTTTGAACTTCCGTACCGATTATAAGAACAACATCAGCAGTTTCGGCTAAAACGGATTTAATTCCTGTTGCTAAAGCTAAGGCACCAGATGCGCAAGCTCCTTCAGTTCTAACGGCCGGTTTATATTTTAAGTCTTCATCTATCATTGGAAAAAATGCTTCGAGGTTGCCTTGGTTATTATATTTAGCAGCAATAAAATTTCCTACAACACATTCGTCTACATTTTTAGCTCCTCCAATTTGTTTTAAAACTGCCTGTCCTGCTTCAATCATGTATTCTTCGAGTCCAGGGCGTGCTTTTTTAGGATTAAACTCTTTGCGCCCGCTACCCATAGAAATTGTGTTATAGCCGGCTACCATATATATTTTTTTTCTTAAATTCATAATAATTCCTCCTTAATTATTTAATAAAATCGTTAATTGGACCATAAGCGTGGAAAAATCCTGTCATAAGGACGGTATTAACGTCTTCGGCAGTAAACGCAACTTTGTTAGAAACGAGCTTTTCGCCAATTTGTTTAGATTTTTTATGATAATCTACAGCAAGTTTAGCACCCATTCCGTTTTCTTTTTGTAGTGCTTCAAAATATTTGTTAAGGGCTTCATTTTTATTAGGAAGTCTAACCACTGCTTTCCAAGGTTTATGTTCTTGAGGTAATGAGCCTATTATTGGATCACATTTGGGAGCAATTTCGTCAATATTTATATATTCTTTTTTATTTAAATCCCAAACCGCAAGGATTTTTCCTTTTTCGTATTTTAAAAATCCATTTTTTTGAGATCCGTCATGATTTTGTCCGCCTTTCACGCCAATTTCCATCATTTCATCAAGTATAGGGCTGTGAATATTTTCATCACTAACATAAGGTTTCATTACTTTCATAATAAATTGGCATACATCAATTCCGACATAGTCAATTAGTTGAAAAATTCCCATTGGGCGTATTAAAAAATCTTGGGTAACTTTATTTACAGTATAAACAGCTTGAGCAAAGCTCATTTCATTGCTTAGCTCTTTCATTCTATATATTCCATATAAAGCGTCACGCATAAAATGCCCGTTTCCAATAAAGCCTGCTTTGTCATAAGAAGGTACTTCAATTTTTCTTAAATTTTTGATATAATTTGATACAAATTCGGCCATTTCATCAGGTGTTTGTTCGCATCTAATTACTTCGACTAATTTTTGAACAGCTGGTGGATTGTAAAAATGCACTCCAATAATTCTGCCGTCTAACTTAGCTTTTTCATTAAGATAAGAAATTGGAATTGAAGAAGTGTTAGTAAAAAACCAGGGTTTAAGTTTTGAGTTCTGATTAATTTGCAAGAACATTTTAGTTTTTAAATCAGGATTTTCGCTTGCTGCCTCAAAAATAATGTTTGACTCATAAGCAGATTCGATTGTAGTAACAGGGCGAATCATAGCCATCACATCTTTCACATACTGAGCAATTATTTCAGAATTATAAACTAAATCATCTCTGTTTTTGTAGTTAATTCTAAGGGCGTTAATTTTTCTTTCAGCTTGTTTCACAAGTTGGTCTTGAATATAAGCCATGAGTCCTGATAATGCTTTTTGCGAAATGTCAAGGGCATATAAAACATAGTTTTTGTCTTTATTCTCAGGTTTCATGCTAATGTCGTACATTTCCATAGCAGTCAGCAAAAGAATTCCGCTCCCCATTTTTCCAGCAGCTCCAAGGACTGTAAGATTTTCAAATTTACTGTCGTAATTCATATTTTCTTTTGTGTTAAATTAATAAATATATGTTAGTTTGAGATTTGTTTACCAATTAGGTTTTCTTTTTTCTAAAAAGGCTGTCATTCCTTCTTTAGATTCTGGTTTTCCAAAAAGTTTAGAAAATTCTAAAATTTCTAATTTAGAAGCTTGATCAAAGTCTAAATTTATGCCTTTAATAGTAACTTCTTTAGCTTTTTCTACGGCTAATTTGCCTTTTGAAGCAATTTTAGTGGCTAATTTTTGAGCTTGGCTTAATAATTCTTCTGGTTCAGTAATTTTTTGAACTAGTCCTAATCTAAGAGCTTCGTTGGCGTCTATCATATCGGCTGAAAGTAGTAGATTCAAAGCATTAGAGAGACCAATAATTCTAGATAATCTTTGAGTTCCGCAATAACCTGGGATTAATCCTAAGTTTACTTCTGGTTGTCCGAATTTTGCAAAAGTATTAGCAAGTCTAATGTCGCAAGCCATAGCCAGTTCGCAACCGCCGCCAAGAGCAAAGCCGTTGATAGCTGCTATTACAGTGATTTTAAGATTAGCAATTCTATTGAAAGTGTCATGTCCTGTTTTAGCAAATTGATAAGCTTGCTCTTGGTTCATTTCGGACATTTCGGAAATATCAGCACCTGCAACAAAGGCTTTTCCGCTACCGGTAATAATTAATGCACGTAAATTTTCATTATTTTCAATTTCGGAAAGCACTAAGTTTAACTCTACAAAAACTTCGGAGTTTAATGCGTTAAGTGCTTGCGGTCTGTTAATTGTTATTTGTGCAGTATTTTCTGCAATTTCAAATTCAATATTTTTATATTTCATAAATAATTTATTTAGTGAGATTTCAAAGATAGTAAAATTATTTTATATTAGAAAATAATGCGAATTAATTTGGGAGGGATAGATTCAAATAGCTAATGCAACTTTTTTATTAACGAAAATGTTGTTGTTCTTTTAATTATTGTTGCGATTGTACCTTGTTGTTTGTTATAAGCCGAATACAGATATTTCTTCTATTTAGGTGTGAAATTGAGCTAAAGCTAGCGTATTAGGAGGGCTATGCCCTCCTATAATTTACTTTTATAATTGAACATGTCGACAGTAAAAATTATTTTAGCCGATAAACTATCAATAATGCTAAAAATAATTGTGAATAACATTATGAAATACAAATTGATTATTTTCGCTGTTTTCTTTTTTTGTAAAATTAAGCAGTATTTTTCAATAAAAATTAAAAATACATAAATGGTTTTAAACTTATTCTGATTATTTTAATTTTTTTAAAATTAAAATTTTGTAAGTTTGTTGAAAATTAAACTTATGAATTCTTTTGGCAAAATTTTTAGGATTAGTATTTACGGCGAATCTCATGCTAGCGAAGTTGGTGTTTTAATTGACGCTTGTCCGGCTGGAATTTTTTTCGATATTAAAGATTTTGAAAATGCATTAGAAAGACGAAAACCAAAGCTTGAAGGAACAAGCCCTCGACAAGAAAGCGATATTCCTAGAATTAAATCCGGGGTTTATAATTCATATACAACAGGTGCACCAATTTTAATTTCTTTTGAAAATAATAATTTTAAGAGCGAAGATTACGATTTTAATGGATTTTTTCGCCCTGGTCATACTGATTTTGTTGCAAATAAAAAATTTAAAGGTTTTAATAACCCAAATGGTGGTGGTTATTTTTCGGGGAGGTTGACTCTTGGCTTAGTTGCAGCTGGTGTTATTGCGAATAAAATTATTCCCGAAATTGAAATTTCAGCTTCAGTAATTTCTATAGGCGGGTCTGTGGATTTTCAGTCAAAAATTAGACAAGCAAAACAAAATGGAGACTCACTTGGTGCTGTCGTAGAATGTAAAATTAATAATGTCCCGATTGGATACGGCGAGCCATTTTTTGATTCGCTAGAATCTCTTATTTCTCACGGCATTTTTTCAATTCCAGGAGCCAAGGCTATTGAGTTTGGTGATGGGATTTTTGCCGGTTCGGCTTTGGGTTCTGAGTTCAACGATTTGTATATTGACCAAAGCGGTAAAACAAAAACTAATCATTCTGGCGGAATAAATGGGGGAATAAGTAATGGAAACGAAATAGTGTTTAGAGTGTTTTTTAAACCAAGTTCAAGCATTTCTAAAACTCAAGAAAGTTTTAATTTTAAGTCAAATAAAATAGAAAGTTTTCAAATTTCAGGACGACACGATATTTGTTATGCTCTTAGGCTACCTGTTGTGGTCGAGGCTGTTGCTGCAATAGTTTTAGCCGATTTGAAACTAATTTCAATTTCTTATGATAATTTTTAATATAATTACTTTTCTATGGCAAAATTTTTAAACGAAGTAGCTAGTAATATTCTTAAAAATAGCTCAGATTTAAGCGATGTTTGTATTATTATTCCTAATCGTAGAACAGAATTATTTTTGAAAAAGGAATTATTTGCCTTGTTAAACACTACTTCGTGGTTGCCAAAAATTATCACTATTCAAAATGTATTTGAATCAAACTCTAAACTTATTGTCGCCGAAGACTTGCTTTTGATTGGAAAACTTTATAAAGTATTTAAAAAACATACTAAAACTGAAGAAAATTTTGACGCTTTTTATTATTGGGGGCAAATAATTTTAAACGATTTTGATGATATAGATAAATATTTGGTAGATGCCGAAAAACTTTTTACTACTATTAAAGATATTGGTGAAATTGATGCAAAATTTCATTCTATTGAAGAATCTGAACTTGAAATTATTAAAAAATTTTGGGCAAATATTGATGGTTCACATAAAAGTGATCATAAGGAAAAATTTTTGTTTTTATGGTCGAAAATGTATGATATTTATATAGATTTTAGAAAAGTTTTATTTGACGAAGGCATTGCTTATCAAGGAATGGCATATAGACAGCTTGTCGAAAATATTAATCTTGTAAATTTTGATAAGGAAAAATATTTTGTTCTAGGTTTTAATGCTCTTAATAAATGCGAGAAAACCTTGCTAAAATATTTAAAATCAAATCGCGAAACTAAATTTTATTGGGATTATGATAAATATTATTTCGACAATTCTTCTCATGAAGCTGCTAGATTTTTACGTGAAAATTTGCGAATTTTCGGGTCTGAATTAAATAACAATAATAATATTTCGCAAAACCGCCCAAAAGTTGAGGTAATTAGCGTGCCGACACCAATAGCTCAAGTTAAATTATTAGACAAAATTTTGACAAACTGGAGCAAAGAGGCAAATTTTGATGTAGAAAATACTGCAATAGCCTTAGGAAATGAAAATTTATTGATTCCTTTAACGAACTCAATTCCTAATTTTGTTGGCGAATACAATATCACAATGGGTTTCCCTTTGAAAAACTCCAAAGCATTTAATTTTATTTATCATTTGATTTCTCTAAGGCAAAATTCCCGTAATTATGATAATTCTTTAAAATTTTATTATAAAGATATTACAGTTTTATTAAATCATATTTATATCTCTCATTTTTTTGCTGATGAGGCAAGCAAAATTTTAAAATTTATAAATACGGAAAAATTAATTTTTGCTGACTTAGAGCAACATTTAGAAACTGAGTTCATAAAAATGATATTTTCTACCAAACCTGCGACTGCCATTGAGTTGTTAAACTGGTTTTCAGATATAACTTCAATGTGTCTAAATAATATTTCGAAAGACGAGGATTTTATTATCGAAGCTGAGTTTTTAATTAAAATCGCAAGTAATATAAATTTAATTATTGACAGTTTTGTTGCTGGCGAAATCGAAATTCAGAAAAAAGATGTGTTGTTTAAAATTATTTATAATTCGCTTAGGTCTTTGAGTCTTGCTTTTGAGGGTGAGCCTTTGAAAGGATTACAAGTTTTAGGTTTTTTAGAAACGCGAAACTTAGATTTTGATAAAGTAATAATGCTTTCATTAAACGAAGGTGTTTTCCCCAAAAAATCTAGTTCGCAAACATTAATTCCTTATAATTTACGCAAATTTTATGAATTACCTTCAATAGAGTTCCAGGATAGTATTTTTGCATATTATTTTTATCGTTTATTCCAAAGAGCAAAAGATATAAAAATTCTTTATTCGGCTCAGGGTGACGAAACTAGTAATGGCGAAGTTTCTCGCTTTGTTTCGCAAATTAAATACGAGTCTGGTTTAGATATTAAGTTTACTAATAAGGCTTATAAAATTAGTTTATCCGAAAATTTTAAGATTTTGGGAAGTAAAACTCCAGAAGTAATTGAGAAAGTTAAACAGCATTTGCAAAAAGGAATAAGTCCTTCAGCAATAAACACGTATTTGAGCTGTCAGTTTAGATATTATTTACGTTATGTTCTAGGTTTAAAAGAACCCGATAAATTAGAAGAACAAGAGGATTCGGCTGCTTTTGGTTCGCTACTTCATGCTATAATGAAAAATCTTTATTCTCCATATAAAAACCAGATTTTTAATAAAGATTTATTTAAAATTATCCGAGGTAAAGAAAGTTTGCAAAAGGCAAAAGTTTTAGCAATAAAAGAAGTTTTTAATTTAAAATCTGAAAACCAAGTTAAGGATGCAGAATCAAAAATTATTGTCGATATCGTGATGAAATACGTAAGCCGCTTATTAGATTATGACTCTTCTAATGCGGAGTTTTCTATTATAAATTTAGAAGAAGAGTACAGCCGTGAGTTGAATTTAAATAATTATAATTTGAATGTAAAAATAAAAGGAAATATTGATAGGGTAGATAGGCAAAGCGAAACTTTACGCGTAATTGATTATAAAACGGGCAGTGTAAATAAACAAGCTGAGGCTATTTCAGATTTATTTGCTCAAGATAGAAAATATGATTTGGATATTTTAATGCAAGTATTTCTATATTCTTATATTTTACGCAAAGATTTTGATTTTGTCTGCCCTGCGGTTTTTGATTTGAATAAATTAGGGAAAAATTATGATTTTAAGATTTTGCTTACAAAAAATGAAGTTATTAATTTTTCTGATGAAAATGTACAAGATTTTGAAGCCTGCTTAATAGAAATGTTTCAAGGTTTTATTGATCCAAATTCAAACTTTTCTCAAACTAAAACTAGTGATAATTGCACCTATTGCCCATTTAAGAATATTTGCCAAAAATAAGCATAAGCTTGAGCTGAAAGTTTGTGAAACTAAAAATGTTAAAATGTAAGAGTTTGTATATCAGGTGTCTATAGGCAATGCCTAAGGCAAAATGCTTGTAAATCAACGATTTGTTCAACTTTTTAGCCTATTTGCATGTTATTTTTACAAATATAATTTTTTACTGAGACGTTTTAAACATTGTCTAAAAAAAAATAACTTGTTATTAAACATAAATAAGTTTAAGTCTGTTGAAAATCTTTAAAAAATGTGTGTTAGTCAAATAATTAAAAATTATATGCTTTTTTAATTAGAAATTACATATCTTGCAAATGCTGTATTATTAAATTTTAAGTTATGAAATTTTATGTATTTTTTACTTTAGCTACTATTAGTTTATTAGTGTTTTCATGTGGTCAAGCCACGAAAACAGATGAAAAAAATGTTGAATCTTATTGTGATATGGAAAATGATTTTTATTTAACAATTCGAGATTATTATCATTCAATGAGTGATACTTTGGTTGTTGATAACTATAAATTTGAAGTTAAGCAATCTAAATTTGATTGGATAAATGATTCGACAGTTAGTTTAAAATTAAAGAATTACACTAGTGATGAATTTATTGGTCAGCATCAAGAAAATCAGTTTGATGTAATAATTGAAATTAATGCTAGAAAAGGTAAAAAATTGACTGAAGGATTTTATGCTTATCATGATTATGAAAGCGGTTTATGGTCTAGGGTAACTATAATAACTGTTTATGGTTCAGTATGGTTTAATTGGTTGTTTGGTATGCCTAAACAAGGTGGAGTAAACATAGAACATATTAGTAAAGACGCAATTTGTGGTACTCTAAATTTGAATGTTGAAGACCCAAGCAATTCTATTATAGGAATAGTAAAACTTAATGGTGATTTTTCTTATAAAAAATAAGAATTTTACCTAAATTTAATAAAATCTCCAATTTCTATATTATACTTATCGCAAAGCCCTGCGTTAATTTCGATAACATACATTGCGGGGAATTTTGATGGAAGAGAAGTGTCATCTAAAGTATTAGTATTTTTATAAATATCAACAATTTCCATTTTTGAATTAACGTATAAAATGTCTAATGAAATAATAGTGTTGTGCATATAAAAAGATTGGATTTCGTCTTTAGAAAATAAAAATATCATTCCATTTTTTTCGTCCATTTCTTTTCTGAACATTAATCCTCTGGCTCGTGTTTCGTCTGTACTAGCTATTTCTGTGTCGATATGAAATAATTCAAGATTTGTGTTTTTATCGAAAAAACTTAATTCCCCATCTTTTCTAAATATAGGTGGATTATCAAAACTATATTCTTTAAATTTTAGTTCGGTTTTGTTGTTTAAATTTTTATTTTGTTTGTTTTTATTTTCATTACACGAAACTAAAATAATAGATGTAATTATTATAAATAGTGCTGTACTTGATTTTATCATAAGTTAATATATTTAAGAAACTTGTAAATTATGTAATTTATAATATATTCCTTTTTTTGCAATAAGTTCATCATGTTTACCTGTTTCCACAATTTTTCCTTCGTTAATTACACAAATTAAGTCAGCTTTTTTAATAGTAGATAATCTATGAGCAATAACAATTGAAGTCCTATTCTGCATTAAATTGTCGAGAGCTTCTTGCACAAGGTTTTCGGATTCGGTATCAAGGGCTGAGGTAGCTTCGTCTAGTATTAAAATGGGAGGGTTTTTTAATACGGCTCTTGCGATACTTAAACGCTGACGTTGTCCGCCCGACAATTTACAGCCTCCGTCTCCAATATTTGTATCATATTGATTTTCGCTTTCTAAAATAAATTCATGAGCGTTAGCAACTTTTGCAGCATCTTCAATTTCTAGAGAGGTAAAATTATTTTTTCCAAAAGCAATATTATTTGTTATTGTGTCATTAAAAAGGATTGGAGTTTGATTTACATAGCCAATTAATTCACGCAAATTTGTTAGCTTATAATTTTTAATATTAATTCCGTCAATTAAAATTTCGCCAATTTCTATATCATAAAATCGAGGTATTAAGTCAACCATTGTAGATTTGCCCGAGCCACTTTGCCCTACCAAAGCAATAGTTTGGCCTTTATTAATTTTTAAGTTTATATTTGTTAATACCGCTATGTCGGTATAAGAAAAGCTAACATTTTTAAACTCTATATTATTTTTAAATTCATTAATTTTAATGGCTCCTTGTTTTTCAGTAATAATATTTTTTTGATTTAGAATGTCATTAACTCTGTCCACTGATGCCATTGCTTTTTTAATATTAAACCACGATGATGATAATGTTTTTGCTGGCGAAATTATTTGACTAAAAATCACTAAATATCCGATAAGAGCTTGAGAAGACAGTATGGCATTTTCGCCTAGAATTAGAGTTCCACCATACCACATAATAATTACTACAGCAATAGTTGCTAAAAATTCGCTTAGTGGGCTGGCTAAAAATCTTTTTCTATTTATAAAGTTCATCACTCCTGTGTAATCTTTGTTAGTGCTTTTAAATTTTTCTGATATTTGTTTTTCTGCGTTAAATGCTTTAATAATTCTTAGTCCGCCAATCATTTCTTCGATTTGAGCCATAAGGCTACCCATTTGCCTTTGCCCAGTCATTGAAGTTTTTCGAAGGCTACGACCTGTTTGTCCAATTATTAAACCCACAATAGGAAGAAGAAGAAAAACAAAACTTGTCATCTGCCAACTTATAATAAACATTGTAGCAAGGTATATTAAAATTTTTATGGGGTCCCTAAATATCATTTCTAGGGAGCTCATTATTCCCCACTCAATTTCTTGCACATCATTAGTCATGCGAGCAATAATATTCCCTTTTTTTTCTTCTGAAAAATAGCCTATAGGTAAGCTTATAACTTTATCAAAAAGTTTGTCTCGTATATCTTTAACAACACCATTCCGTAAAGGTACCATAAAATGATTTGCGAGATACATTGTTGCTGTTTTTAAAAACGTAGCAATAATTACAATAATTCCCATACTAATCAAGGCTTGAACTTCGCCATGTTTTATAATTATACTACTAAGCCAGTAATAAAAATTATGTTGTAAATTAGAAACGCTAAATAGGTCTAGCGGGATTTTTTCTGTTGTAAGAGCTTGTGTTTTAAACAATATACCAAGAAATGGAATTACTATTGCAAAAGAAAACACAGAAAAGATAGTTGAGAATATATTAAAAAAAATATTTAGCCCTGCGTAAAGTTTATAAGGGAAAATATATTTAATTATTTTGTAAAAGTCTTTCATTTAACTAGATACCAGTATAGTTATAAGGAGTGATTTTTCTTAAAGTTTCTTTCACTTTTTCATTAATATCTAAATTATTAATAAATTTTAAGAATGTTTCGTGAGTAACTTTTTCGTTAGTTCTTGTCAGTTCTTTTAAAGCTTGGTATGGATTAGGATAATTTTCTTTTCTTAAAATTGTTTGGATAGCTTCGGCAATGATAATCCAATTGTTTTCAAGGTCGGCATTAATTTTGTCATGGTTTAAAAGTAATTTTCCTAGTCCTTTTTTTATTGATTCAAGAGCTATAATAGTATGAGCAAAAGGCATTCCTATATTTCTAAGGACAGTAGAGTCGGTCAAATCTCTTTGCAAGCGACTAATAGGTAGCTTTTCTGCTAAATGATGAGCAATAGCATTTGCGATGCCGAGGTTACCTTCTGCGTTTTCGAAATCTATTGGGTTTACTTTATGTGGCATGGCGCTAGACCCAACTTCACCTGCTTTAATTTTTTGTTTAAAGTAATCCATGGAAATATATGTCCAAATGTCGCGACAAAAATCTATTAAAATAGTATTAATTCTCCCTAAACATTGGAAAAGTGCTGCTAAATTGTCGTAATGCTCTATTTGTGTTGTTGGAAAACTTCGGTGCAAGCCGAGATAATTATTAGTAAAATGAAAAGCAAACTCGTTCCAGTCGATATTTGGATAACTAACAAAGTGAGCATTAAAATTTCCTGTTGCTCCACCAAATTTTGAGCTATACGGTATTTGTTCTAATTGGCTTAATTGTTCTTTTATTCTAACCGAAAATACTTGAATTTCTTTACCTAATTTTGTTGGCGAAGCGGGTTGCCCATGAGTTCTTGCCAACATAGGAATATTACTCCATTCTTCGCTATAATTATCTAATAAATAAATAATTTCTAAAATTGCAGGTGAGTATATCTCATTCATACAATCTTTTATGCTAAGTGGAATGGCAGTATTGTTAATGTCTTGAGATGTTAAACCAAAATGTATAAATTCTTGATATTGAGAAAGTTTAAGCGAATCAAATTTTTCTCTTAAAAAATATTCTACAGCTTTAACGTCGTGGTTTGTTGTTTTTTCAATTTCTTTGATTCTTAGTGCATCTTTTTCCGAAAAATTATTGTAAATATCTCTAAGATTTTCAAATTTTGGTCTAAAAAAATCTTTAAGTTGGGGAAGAGGAATTTCGCAAAGAGCAATAAAATATTCTATTTCAACTTCGACTCTGTATTTAATTAAAGCAAACTCGGAAAAGTAGTTGCGAAGGATTTCAGTTTTGTTTTTGTATCTTCCATCAACTGGGCTAATCGCTAGCAAACTTTCATTATTCATCATTAAATTATTAAAAATTATTAATAAAAATAAACTAAACTTAGCAAGAACTAAGTTTAGTTTTACAAGTATTATCTAATATAATCGGGGTATGCATTTTGATATTTTAACATAAAGTTGCTTAAAGTCTCTTCAATTTCATTAAGGAAATCATTACGTCCATTATTTTGGGCAAATCTCCAAACCCTGTTAAAAGTTTCCATGGCAATTTGAATTTCGAATAAGCAGGCGTCTCTTTTATTTTTATCTAGGGCAAAGAAAAAGTTCAATTCTTGGCTAGAAACTTTTACTATTTCTCTTAAAAAATTATCTCCTTTATCTTTTTCGCCAATAGCATAATAAGCCCCAGCGTATTCTATATCGAATAAGCCTGGGGTATAAATATTTAGAGGCATTAATTCATCGCATTTTTCTAATAGATTTTTTGCCTTAATAGTGTCTCCAGCCTTTGCAAATTCAATGGATAAGTCCTTAAAATTATCTCTAATTTTTACGACTTTTGTAGTTCTATTTATTGTATGGTCTATCATAATGTTTTGGTCGTTCATATTTCCCCATCTATATTTATTCATTATGTTATCATACATTATGTCTTTGTCAATTCTGCCTTTTACGCTTGACTTAATAGGAACCATTCTATATGCAAATCCTTCGTTTTGGAAATAATTGTCGAAACCAACGACATTGGAACTACCAATAGACGTGAAGTAAATAGGTCTTTCCCAATTATTGGTTCGTAAAAAGTCGAGAGTCATAAGCTCGTTTTTTACTAGATGGTTTCGTTTTAAATCAATTTTAATAAGTTTATCAATTTTTTCGGCATCTTCAGGTTTTACGGTTTGGTTATCTACAACTTTTGCGCTATCAACCATCATATAAAATTTATTTCTATGGTATGAAAACGTTAAATCTCCCTCATACCTAAAAGAGCTAGCCTTGTCGTTTGCTATATAGCTTAATAAACTATCAATAGAAATATATCCTTGTTCTCCTCCTTTTTCGTGAGGTAAATAATACAGGACATCTCTCACAGAAGGTTCGTATTTTGGTCTATCGAAGCTAATTGGCATTGGAGCAGCTTCATAAGAGGCATGTTTCATTTGGTCGACATACCAATCAGAAGCAAAATAAGGCAAACAGCAAACTTTAACATCTGGTCTAACGCCTTCTACTTCTTGTGCATACCAAATTGGGAAAGTGTCGTTATCGCCATAGGTAAATAAAATGGAATTTGGGGCGCAGGATATTAAATAGTTATAGGCAAAATCTCTAGCAATATATCTATTGCTTCTGTCATGGTCGTTCCAATTTTCCTTAGCCATAATATATGGAACAGGAAGTGCAATTAAGCTTGCAATAGAGCCTGCAACAATGCCTGGCGAGAATTTTCTAAATAATTCATAAATTCCCAGAACGCCTAGCCCAATCCAGATTGCAAAAGCATAAAATGAGCCAGCGTAGGCATAATCTCTTTCTCGCGGTTGTAGCGGACTTTGATTTAAATAAACAACAATTGCAATTCCTGTTAAAATGAATAATAAACAAACTATCCACCAATCTTTTAAATGTTTGAAAAGTTGATAACCTAAACCTATTAAGCCTAAAAATAATGGAAGCATATAATATTTATTATTTGCTTTATTATTTTTTAAATAGTCGGGTAGCATAGCTTGATTTCCTAAACGCGTATTATCAATAGAATTAATACCAGAAATCCAATTTCCATGGATTACGTTTCCATTTCCTTGTATATCATTTTGCCGCCCTGCAAAGTTCCACATAAAATATCGCCAATACATCCAATTTAATTGGTAATTGACAAAAAACTTAATATTGTTAGAAAAGTTAGGTTTTGTTTGGTATGACTTCATGCCTCCAAATTCTTTGTAAACGTTAATATGGTCTTCTTGGGGGCTATACATTCTAGGGAATACGGTAGATTCACTTTCTCTATAAACTGGATTTATTTTGGAACTAACAATTTCATATTTTCCATTACGTTTGACATAAATTGGCGTTGTTTTTTCATATTCGGTAGGTTTTGCGTAATAGTATTGACCATACATTAAAGGACGATCACCATATTGTTCACGATTTAAGTAATATAATAAATTGAAAACATCGTCTGGGTTATTTTGATCCATTGGTGGATTCGCATTTGAACGAATTACAATAATTGCATA
>CAYRQZ010000030.1:0-16814 GCA_964426585.1 uncultured Bacteroidales bacterium
AAGAATTGTGTCAATTCTTATTTTAATTTCTTCAATTAATCTAGAAGCTGTTTCTAATTCTGTTTTTGAAAGTTTTAAATTGTCAAAAAAGATTTTTAGGTTTTCAAAACTCATATTAATTAAATCGCCGATTGAATGTTGGTTAATTTTAACATAAAAAGCCTCTTTTTTTAGTCTTTTACCTTTACATTCGGGGCAATTAGTTTTGCCTCTATATCGCGAAATCATCACTCGGTATTGAATTTTTTGCTTTTTAGATTCCAAATAGTCGAAAAAATCGTTAATCCCTGATACGGAGTTATTTCCTTTCCATAAAAAGTCTTTTTCTTCTTCGCTTAATTCAAAATATGCTCTGTGAATTGGAAAATTAAATTTTGCCGATTTTAATATAAACTCTTTTTTCCATTCTTGTAAAATATCGCCTTTCCAACAAGCAACTGCATCGTTATAAACAGATAATGTTTTATACGGAATAACTAAATCTTCATCTATACCCAGGATTTTTCCAAAGCCTTCGCAAAGAGGACAAGCTCCTAAGGGATTGTTAAAGCTAAATAAATGTTCGTGAGGAAGTTCAAATTTAATACCATCAGCCTCGTAACGATTTGAAAAATTTTCTACAATATTCCCATTGTCTTTTAAAACCACAACTTTGCTTTCTCCATTTCCTTCGTATAATGCAGTTTGAACCGAGTCTGCAAGTCGGGAATATAAATTTTCACTTTTTCTAAGCACAAGTCTATCCAAAATAATTTGAATTTCATTTTCCAAGCCCTTGCAGTTTTCTTGCAAGATATCGTCTATCTTAATAATTGCATCATTGCAAAAAATACGGGAATACCCATGTTTTTGGATTAAAGAAATTTGTTCAGCTTTACTCATTTCTTTATTAAACTTATATGTAAAGCAAATTAAAATTATTGCTTCGTCTTCTTGGTTTAAAATAAAATTAACAATATCTGTAACATTATGGCGTTTTACAACTTTTCCCGAAATTGGAGAAATTGTTTTTCCTATTCTTGCGAATAAAAGTTTTAAATATTCATAAATTTCAGTGCTAGTGCCGACAGTAGAACGTGGGTTTCGTGTATTAACTTTTTGTTGAATTGCAATAGCTGGTGGGATACCTTCAATAAAATCGACTTCCGGTTTGTTCATTCTTCCTAAAAATTGCCTTGCGTAAGATGATAAACTTTCTACGTATCGCCTTTGCCCTTCAGCAAAAATAGTATCAAAAGCTAATGAAGATTTTCCTGAACCTGATAAACCTGTAATAACAATTAATTTATTATGAGGTATCTCTAAATCAATGTTTTTTAAATTGTGAACTCTAACACCTTTTAATAATATTTTATCCTTTGTTTGCATTAAAAAAAATAACTCGTAAAGAACGGAAAATTTAAGAACTTATAAAAATATTGTAATGTTTTTATTGTAAATTTTCTCGACTTTATGTTTTGTAAACAATTTTCATTTTATTTTGTTTCTCAAAAAAATAGTTTTATGGAAATTTCTAAAGATATTTTAATCGAAGATTTAGTGGATAATTATCCTTTATCTATTGATTATTTATCTAAACAAGGTATTCGATGCATTCGCTGTGGTGAGCCTATTTGGGGTAGTTTAGAAGAAGCCGCTAAAGAAAAAGGTTTTACTGATATTGAAATCAATAAATTTGTTTCCGAGCTTAAAGAATTGACCAAATAAAATTTTTTAATTATTTCTATAATATGTCCATAAGTTTTTGTTTAGTTTTCTTATGGTATAAATTTCTTGATTTTTTTCTTTTCTAAAAAATGGATATTTAACAAAAAACGGGAAAGGCTTTTTTAATTGATAAAAGTTTTGGTCTTTAATAATTAATCCTTTAGCCTCTGTGCTTCCGCCACCGTAAAACATGGCTTGCGGTTCTTGCGAAAAATTATTTGTTGACTTATTTACACTATGTGAGTAATATTGTGCTGTATCACCTTGAACATTTCCGAATTCTGCAATAAAAAATTTGTCTAAGTTTAAATCTATATTTTGAATTATGTGTAATGAATCATCTAAGAAATTTACTACACTTAATTCATTTTCTTTAATAAATTTAGAATCTTTACTGTAAAAGAAATACACTTTGCAAAAATCGAACTCACTTTTAAAAGCTTTAATAATTCTTTTATTTTCTAGATCAATTTGTTTTTGCTTTTTTTGAACAAGTTCCATATTCCCTGCTTTAATCATTGCGTTTATAATGTTTTCTCCAGTTTTTAGCCTAACTAAAAGTGCATTGGCGTGCAAATCTATTATTTGTTGCTTTGCAATCTGTTTAGCCGAAATATTTGCCGTTTTTATATCTTTAAATTTCGCTTGTTCTTGTGCTAAAGCAATATGAAATATTAAAATAATAATATTTAAACTTAATAATTTTCTCATTGTAAATTTATTTTTAAAACTAACGAAAACTAAATGAATTTAGTACATTTTAAAAATTTTATTCTTTATTGTTTTTAACAAATAAAACAAAATCCCTAATGATATAAAAAGTTAATCCTGGAAAAACTATAAAAGCAAGCGGATTTGCATCCCAAGCAGCTGAAAAGTTAAGTCTTAATAAATGAGTAAACGCAGTAGTTAAACCGCAACCTGGACATTTAACATTAAAAAGTGTATACCATAAACAAGGTATTAAAATGTCGATTTTTGCAAGCATATAAAGTGATAGTGCAATAATATAGTAAACAGCGAGAATTGCAATTATAAAATGTCGCTTTATGTATTTAATAATAATGTTCGCCGAGTTTTTTGCTTTCTCAATATTTTCCATCTTTAAAAATGCACAAATATAAATATTAATTAATTAATATTTTATATGTCAGAGTTTTATTAACAGGGTAAGTAATTTTTATAAAATAAACTCCTGAGGCTAAATTACTAATATCGATAATTGTTTCAGCCGAAATTAATTTTCCTTTCATTGCTTTTCGACCAAAGATGTCGTAAATTTCATAGTCAAGTTCTTTGTTAATTTCTTTTCCTGAATTAATATTTAGATTTTCACTAGTAGGAATAGGATAAACTGTAAAATTAAACTCAGTTTCGGGTTCAGGTTCGGGAAGGCTATCTTGCTCTATAGCAAGAATATGCAAAAATAATGTTACAATGCTGTCGCACATTGTTTCGCTTAACAAGTATTGTACAAATTCAAAATCTCCTTCAATATTTGTGTCGCCAATGTAAAAACCGTTTTGATTATAAATTTCTTCTTGATTTATTGTATCAGCTATGTTTATGGCAAAATTAGGATTTACACTCAAATTTAAAATAACTAAGCTATCACAATCATTTTGAGCAATATAAATTAAGGTATCACTTCCTTGAGTGTTTAAATTAAAGCCATTTTCATTATAAGTTTCTCCTTCACAAATTTCTGCTTCAATAAAAGTTCTGTAATAACTACCGACCTCCAAATTTAACTTAATAATACTATCACAGCCTGATATACTGTTCAAAATATGCTGATAAGTACCTTCTAAGCTTACAATTTGTTCAAAAAAATTATATTCAGCATTTTCACAAATCATAATATTTATGTCGGTAGTATAAATTGGATTAACCATTAAATTTAAAACTACAATGCTATCACAAGTTTCTGACTCATAGGTGTTTATTGTAAAATTAAAAAGACCTGGCGAGTTTTGAGCAGGAATATTAAAACCATTATTTATATAGGTTTCGCCTTGACAAATTTCATCTGAAATATAAGTAGTTGTGCTAAAATTGAAGTGTATTTTATAAACAGAGGTTTTGTCGCCTGAACTAACATTTACTGTTGCCAGATTAGAGTTTGTTGCTTGTTGGATAGTAAGACTAGCGTTTGGACTTTGGCTAATTGCACTAACAATTTGATTCGAGCCACATACTGCATTTATATAGTAATCATAAGTGTTAGGTGAGAAATTTGGAATTTGTATTCCGTTTACTAATAAATTTTGGAGTTTAGTATTATAAATAAATTCGATATCGTCGATATAAAGAACATCGGATTCGGAACCGGCTCCGGGTTCTTTATTTGTTGTAAAAGTTAATAAAATATACTCTGGATTATTTGCAGGGAAGTTGTAATCAAAGGCAAGGGAATACCTTTTCCAAGTTTGATTTTCTCGTGTAAAATTTTTTATAGCTTTGCCAACAACATGAGAACTTGAGTTTGGGTCATTAGTTTCCGGGTCTCTATATGAGTAGTTGTCGTGTATTGTGGCACTCATTCTGGCATGTTGAGTTTCGGAAGGACAAATAAACTTCGCCCAAAAAACAATAGAATCCGGCTTTGCATTTAAAGATTGTCTAAAGTTTGAGTTTGTGTTCCTTGTTATATTATAATTTTCGGCGTTACTTGCCGTAGTACTGCCAATTCTTATTTGTCCGGTAGTAACATTTCCATTAGCAATAACATTTAAAGCCGAAATTTTAGTTGCATAAATTTTACAGCTATAAGTTCCCGAACTACCGGGTCTTGTGTCAGTAGATTTGGCATGGCGTGTAGAAGTTGCTGAGGAACAGCCTAAAGCGGCTAATCCGGTTAAATCGCAAGCAGCACTTGGAAAAGAATTCCAATTTGTAGGCTCGTCGTTTACTCCGTTTCCATCCCATAATTCAAAACCTCCGTTGGGAAGTTGATAAGTTTGTGAAAATAAATTAATTGAGTATAAACTAATTCCCAAGATAAAAATAAGTAAAGATATTCTCATAATTTTGTTTTAGCAACATGCAAAAATAATGATTTTTTTTAATAAAAAATAATTATAAAATTGTTTTGTATTTTTTGTTTTGTTACTAAAGTTGAAAATACCAATTGTTTCTGTGATAATATGCAAGATGTAATAGGCAAAAAGGCTAACTATATTCATGGGATATTGATTGTAGATAATAATTCAAATATCGCAAAAACGGACGTGAACGCGGATGTGGATGGGAACGTTGACGTGGATGGGGTTGCCGTAGAGACGCTATTAATCGCGTCTCTACAATCCCCACACCCGCAGCAATCCCAACGATCCCGGCAACCACAACCCCCGCAATCCAAAATTCAGGGTGGATTTGCCAGTAATAAAAATTAGATATTGGATAAAAATATTTCCCGTATTATACCTTTGTATAAAGGGCGTTGTTCCTTTGAAATGCGTAAAATTAATGCGGTTTTTGGATGGCAATCCTGTTTTTACGTGCATATCATTCGAAACTATGTTGTGACCGTAAATACCTTTCGCTTCTAGGACGCACAAAACCTTACAAACTTTTCGTATAGCACATTAGGGCTATGATTGATATGTTTTTTAATTAATAAATTTTTAAACAAATGACGTTTTGGCTGTCTTAAAATCAAAAAACTGTCAATTTGGCATTTGTTTTAGGTGTTTTCTGTAAAAGTTTCATGTTTTTGGAAAAGGCATGTAATTTGACTTTAGCTAAGCAGTAACAAAAATATTAATTAAAAAAATATGGAGGACAAAAAAATGTTAGTAAGAAGAAACACAGGTGGTTATTTACCATCAATTTTTGACGCTTTTTTTAACGAGGCAAATATTTCTGAAAGTGCCGCAATTTTTACAAAACCTGAGTTTAATGTTTATGAAACCGAAAAAGATTTTATTATTGAAGCAGCTGCTCCAGGTTTAGAAAAGAAAGATTTTAAAATTGAAATTAACGACAATGTTTTAGAAATTTCTTCGGAAAAAGAATCAAGAGAAGAAAGCAAATCTCAAAAATATTTTTACAAAGGATTTTGCTACGGAAGTTTTAAAAAATCCTATAGCTTGCCGGAGAATATCGACAAAGACAAGATTAGTGCAAGCTACGAAAATGGAATATTAAAACTAAGTATTCCAAAAGACGAACAAGCTAAAATCTTAAAGCAAATTAAAGTTGGTTAAACAAGAATTATTAAATTGAAAAAGGCTACTTAGAGGTAGCCTTTTTTCATATTTCGATAGTTATTATTAAAAAGATTTTTTTTTTTTAGTGCTAAAACTTTATTTTTGTATAAAATTTAATTATGAAAACTAAAGAGGAAATTGTAACTAATTGGCTACCTCGCTATACAGGTAAGACTTTAGAATCTTTTGGCAAATATATTTTATTGACAAATTTTCAACTTTATGTAGAATTATTTGCAGAATATAATAAAGTCTCTATCGATGGTCGAGATAAGAATATGTCTAGTGCGACTAGTGGAAATATTACAATTATTAATTTTGGTATGGGAAGTCCTAATGCCGCAACGATAATTGATTTACTTAGTGCTATATCGCCGAAAGCTTTATTATTTTTAGGAAAATGTGGTGGTTTAAAGGCTAAAAACAAATTAGGAGATTTAATTTTGCCTATTGCAGCAATTAGGGGAGAGGGGACTTCTGATGACTATTTGCCTGTTGAAGTACCTGCTTTGCCGGCTTTCCAATTACAGCGTGCCGTTTCTACATCTATTCGCGATCGTGGTAGGGATTATTGGACAGGAACTGTGCTTACAACCAACAAAAGAGTTTGGGAATATGATGAAAGATTTAAAAAATATTTACGTAAAACAAGAGCTATGGCTATTGATATGGAAACGGCTACTATTTTTGTTGTGGGTTTTGCAAATGAAATTCCTTCAGGAGCCTTATTGCTTGTTAGCGATCAACCTATGATTTCGACTGGCGTAAAAACTGATGAAAGTGATAAAAATGTTACCGAAAAATACGTTGAAGACCATATAAAAATAGGAATAGAAGCTTTAAGATTAATTGAACGCGGTGGCTCATCTATGAAACACTTACAGTTTTAAAATAAATAAAAAAAGTGGTTTAGCCACTTTTTTTATTCTATTGCAGAAACTTGTTTTATAAATTGAAATCTTTCGTAAATTTTTGGATCTTTAATGTTAGCATAAGAGAGTTTTGCTCTAAACTCGTCAATAGAATTAAATGATTTCTCGTCCATCCATTTGCTAATGTCTTCGTTTATTGTTTTAAATTCTTTTAAACCCTTTTTGTATAATACTGAGCATAATTGAAGTGTAGTGGCACCTGCTAATAACAATTGAATAGCTCCGTCTGCACTGTGAATACCTGTAGAAGCGGAAAGTTCTAAATCTGGCATCATTCCTTTAACTATTGCAATTGACCTTAACGACTGTTTTGTATCATTTTCGTAACTTAAAGCCGAAGAATTTGTCATTTCCATTTTATCAATATTGATAATTGGCTCATAAAACCTATTAAATAGAACAAAGTTTTTTATGCCTCTAAATTTAATTTGTTTTATGAAATTAGGTAAATTAGTAAATGTTTTGCCCATTTTTATTGCAATAGGAAGCTTTGTACTAGCTTGAACTTTTTCAATAATATCGAAATATTTTTGTTCTATTTGAGCAGAACTTAAATCGTAATCGAAATGAAAAACATTCATATTTAACTCTAAGCCATGAGCTCCGGCTTTTTCGATTTCGTTAGCAAAACCTTCCCACTCAGTGTCCGAAATGCAATTAATACTTGCAATAACAGGGATTTTTACAGCTTTTACGGAAGTTTTTATTAAGTCTAAATATTCGTTAAGTGAGTGATGACGCGAATAGTTTTTAATATAGTCGACGGCATCGGGATAATCAATACTATTAATTAAAGCCGCATCGCTCATATAATTAATTTGTTCTTCGAATAGAGATTTTAAAACAACAGCGCCAGCACCAAATGATTCGACGTTTTTTAAATTATCTATTTTTTTGCTTAATCCTGAACTACTTAATATTAGTGGGCTGTTAAGTTCAAGCCCCATGTAATCTGTTTTTAGGTTTTTCATAGTTATTATTTTTAATTAGTTATATTTTTTATAATAAGATTGTGCTTCGGGTAAGCATTTTTTCATATTTTCAATTCTTTTTAAATCTGACGGGTGTGTGCTTAAAAACTCTATTGGTTTTTGCCCGCCCATTTGCGACATTCTTGTCCAAAACGCAACAGCTTCGTTTGGGTCGTAGCCAGCCATAGCCATGAAAATTAGCCCCATTCTGTCGGCTTCATATTCGTGTTTACGCGAATAAGGAAGAATTACCCCAACAGTAGCACCAACACTAAATACGTTTAAAAATATAGCTTGCGTCTCCTTTGGTTTAGTTTTAATAAATTCGCTAAGAGCCATTTCGCCTGCAACTGCTAATAATTGTTGGGTCATTCTTTCATTTCCATGCCGAGCAACTGCGTGAGCAATTTCGTGTCCCATAACTACAGCCATGCCGTCAGCATTTTTGGTATATGGTAATATCCCTGTGTAAAAACAAATTTTTCCACCAGGCATACACCACGCATTTGGCACATTAGATTCGACTAAAGCAAATTCCCATTTAAAGTCTTTTAACCTTTTTTCTAATTTATTGTCTTTTAAATATTGTTCAACTGCTTTGGAAATTTTACGCCCAACTTCGTCTAACAAAACAGTGTTCTTTGCATCTTTTGAAAGTGGCACAGTATCTAAAAACCCTTTGTAGTTTGATACTCCCATGTTTACCATTTGCGATTCGGGTAATAAGGTTAATTGCTTTCGTCCAACAAGAGGAATCGTAGAACAGTTGCTTAAAAATATTGTAACAATAACTAAAATTATTGTTATCGAAACCAAGTAGATAATTTTTTTATTCATAATTCTTTTTTAATTTATTATAATATGCTAATTTGTAAAAATCAAACAAAACCAAGTTTGGGTTGTTTGATTTTAACAAATGATTTTTCATTTTGTTTTTAAAAATAAAATAAAAAAATTGAACTAAGAAAAAAATCTTGTTTTTTATAATTTTTTTATAATTTTTTATAATTTTCACATCATCAAAAAACTCTTTATCGATACGATTTGATTGTTCAATTACAATTAAATTTTTTAAGGCTCGTTGAGTTTTATCCAAAAAAGTAAAATTATCTTCTAATCCTTCGTGAATTACAGGGTTATCAATATGTAAAATATTAAAATTATTTTGTTTTAATTCGTAACCAAATAAACTGTCTTCGTGCCCATACTCTTTTAAAAATTCTCTAAATTCAATTACATCAAAAATATCAGTTGAAATCATAAAATTATTTGTAGCAAAAGCTCGATTTGAATTAATATTACGTATTGAGGCTGGTTTCATCTCGCGTTTTATACCATACTTATATCTTAACGAAAATGCTTTATTATATTGTTCTTTTGTATAAATCGTTCCTCCGCATACAATTTTTTTGTCGATATATTGCAAATAATTTTCTATGAACTTTTCGCTTGGTAAAGCAGAGTCGCAATCTAAAAAAATAATTTTACCTTGTTTTGAGTTTTTTGCTAAAGTATTTCGAGCAGCACTTCTTCCTATATTTGTTTCGGAAATAATATGCTTTATTTTGAATTTATTTACTAGTTTTGAATTAATAGCTACATTTTCGGGGCGAGAGCCATCTTCAAAAACTAATAATTGGAAATCAATATTTGCTTTTAAACATTGTTTAAATAGCTCAGAAATTAATTTTTCAACATTATAATTATAGGTAGGAATACAAATATTAAAATAATCCATAATTAAATTTCCTAGTTTTTAGGCTCATCTGCCGAAACTCGTTTTAATTCATCGTCTAATTCTTGTAATTGACGATTTAATTCTTCTTCAACCTCTGTTTCGTCCCAGTGTAACCCTTCAAGTTCATCATTCGACAAAGACTTAATCTTTTCATTACAAATATTAAGTTTATTTTCAGTTTTGTTGCTCCAAGTTTTCAGTTTTTCGGGGCAATCGGCAAATAATTTATCGACAGTCGAATCATAAGTCTCTATAAAATCAGAATATTTGTCAATATCTAAAAAAGCTTTACCATCGCCTTTATAGGCTTTATCAACAGTATTTATGTAAGAATCTATTATTTTATCAGCAATTTTAATAAATTCATCACAATCTTCGAAATTATATTCGGAATATTTTTCTAACAATTGCTCGATATCAAAATCGTTTTCGTCAGAGTTCTGTCCGTTTTTTAGTTTTTCTTTACAGGAAAAAGTTAAAAATAAGATTAAAGATGTGAATAATAAAGTTTTTGATAATTTCATAAACTTTTTTTTAGCTTAAAATAAAAATGGCTAGATATAATGTTAAAAATTTTAGATTACCCACCAGTTGTTCTTAAACCTTGAGTATAATATAAATCTTTGGGAGTAACACTTAGTACAGGAATAGGAGAAATATTTAGCATTTGATAAGCATAGGAGCCGAGTAAAAAGTTTGAAATAGAAAAAGTTTGCTCGGTCATTATTGCTATTAAATCAGCATCAATAGCTTTAGAGTATTCAATAACAGTGTCAGTAATGTTTTCACCGACTAATAAGGTTGACTCGAATTTTATATTTTGTTCTGCAAAAAACTTTTTGACTTGAGTAGCATATAACCTTAATTTATTATGTATTCCCTCGTTTGTTGTACTAGAAACTTTTATGATATGAACTTCTGCGTTAAAGGCTTTTGCAATATGTGCAACTACTGGCACTTTTTCGCGAGTTTCTTTACTAATATCTAGAGGTAAAACAATTTTTTTTACTTCCCCGATATATTTTTCGGTAGTTACAGTAATAACAGGGCGTTCGGTTTCTTGAACTATTCTATATGCGTTACTTCCAATGATAAAGTCTGAAAAACCAGATTCTCCATTTGTCGAACAGATTATTATAGAATCATCAAATGCTTCGGCTTGGCGGGCAACTTCTTCATGAACTTTTCCACTTTTTATAATATATGAGAAATCACAATCTTGATGAAGTTTTGATTTGTATTTTCGTAATAAACCTTCAAATTCTTCCATGGCTGAATCATATTGTTTTCTTAATTCGATATGAAATTTACCAGAATTTTTTTTCTGCACAAAAACCATTTGTAAATCCGATTTGAATTTATTTGCATAAATTATTGCTAATTCTAATCCTTTTATAGCTTCTTCTGAGAAGTCTATGGGTACAATTATTCTTTTCATATTATTCAAAATTTATTTTGTTGCTAATATATAGAATTTTATTTTAATTTTACTTTTATTTTAATAGTTTTTTGATGATTTATTTTTTTTTAATTTATGAACAGAATCTTTAATGTTCTTGGTTTGATGTCGGGCACTTCTGTTGACGGTTTAGATATTGCTTTGGTTAGTTTTGAAAACTTAAATGATAAATGGAATTTTAAAATATTAAAAGCTTTAACTAAAAGCTTCCCAATGGATTTACAAAAACAACTTTTATCTGCTCATTTAATGTCGGGTTTAGAGTTAAAATATTTAGAAAATCAGTTTAGTGAGTTTTGTGCTTCTTCGATAATAAGTTTTAAAAATAATATTTCGGAAAGAATTGATTTAATAGCCTCGCATGGGCATACGGTTTTTCATCAACCCGAAAAAGGAATAAGTTTACAAATAGGAAATGCTGAGTTAATTGCAAAACTTTGTGAAATAACCGTTGTTAGTGATTTTAGGACTGGCGACCTTGCTTTGGGTGGGCAGGGCGCCCCCTTGGTACCTATTGGTGATGATTTGCTATTTTCTGAGTTTGATGCCTGTATTAACCTTGGCGGTTTTTCAAATATTTCTTTTAAAAATGAAAGTTTAAAACGCGTAGCTTATGATATTTGCCCGATGAATATCGTTTTAAACTCACTTGCGAATAAATTAGGACTGGACTTCGATAATAAAGGTAAAATTGCTGCTGTAGCTAATGTTAATGAAAATCTTATTTCTGAATTAAATAATTTAGAATATTATTCATTAAATTATCCAAAATCTCTGGCAAGAGAATGGGTCGAAGTTTTTGTCAATCCTATTTTGAATAAATATTCAAAAACTGAATCTTATGAAAATTTAATTGCGAGTTTTACTAACCACGCAGCAACACAAATTGCTAATAATTTAAAAGGGTTTTCAAATGTTTTATTTTCTGGTGGAGGCGTATATAATGATTTTTTAATTCAAACTGTAAGAAACATGACAAAGTCGAAAATAATAATTCCACCAAATGAAATAATTGATTTTAAAGAAGCATTAGTGTTTGCTTTTTTGGCTTTGTTGAGGTGGCAAAATAAAATTAATTGTTTAGCTTCGGTTACTGGTGCTAAAAGAGATTCCTGTTGTGGAAAAGTTTCTTTAGCCTAAACGTTTTTATTTTTTGAAACATTAATGAAAAAATCTGCCGACAACGGAATAAGCAGTAATAATAAGGCTGGAGTTAATTGGTGTATTAGCCTGTCTGCCGAAGTTTCTAAATGCCATTGCAAATCATAAGGCGAGATAACATAAATGAAAAAATAACCTAAAAAAACAACTAAAAGACTTAATATCGGGAAAAAATATTCTTTTCGTTTTGAGAAAATAGCCGCTATAATTAATAAAAACAAAGAAGGAACTGTATATAAAAAATAATCACGAAAATATCTATAAATAAAAACATATCTATTGAAGTCGCCAAGTTTTTCAAAATAATTGTTTGTTGTTGATGATATTAAATCGTTTTGCGGTGCAATAATAAATTTGAATAAAAGCAACAATATTAAAATTGGCAAACTACCTAAAACATAAAATATTATTTGCTTCCTTGAATTAAAAAAAGAAAAAAACCATAAAATAGAAAATATTATAAAAAATAAAAGACCTTCGTTTTTTACCCACATAGCCCCTGAAGCAATAATGCCTGTAAGAATTGGCAAAACTTTAATGTTTTTATTTGCTTTTGTTTGTAATATCCCGTAATAACTCAAAACTATAAATAGGGCTAAATATGTGTCGGCATATTGAGAGGCTGCTCTTGTGATAAAACTATTGTCAATTAAAATTAAAAATATACATATTAGTCCAAATATTTTATTTTCAAATGCCTTATAAAAAAATATTATTATTAATAAGTATGGAATAAGCCCGATTAAAAATGGAATTAAACTACTTACTTTTCCTGTAATATTCCATAATAAACCAATTATTGAAGGTAAAAACAAAGGATAGTCGGTATGATTCCAAGCTAAAGCAGGGTCAAAAAGATTTTTCCAAGAGTCGGGGTAAAATAAAAACTTAGCGTGTAAACTCCATATCGCCCAAGCATCCCATAAGCCCCATTTTTGAGTTTGATTTAAAAATATTAATAAACTAAAAATAATAATAAAAATAAACAATACATCAAGTTTGAAGCATGCTTTAAAAATGACTTTGATTGAAAAAAAACGTTTTTTTTGTTTTCGAAAAAGTAAATATAATGAAAATAAAAGTAATAAGTCTATAACTATTGTAGTAAATAATAGATTAGTATTAGAAATTAATATTAAAAAATATAATATTGAAGTAGCTAAGAGTGTAAGTAAAGAAGAATAAATAAAATTAATTTCTTTTTTTAATTCTTTAAACAGAAAAAATAGATTTGTAAAACTGAGGAGTATAAAAAGTATTATAACTAAAAGTTTCATTGATTTTTTATTAATAAAAATACGGTAAATCGAGAATTTTTATAAGAAGCAATTTTATTATAGTTTGCAAAAAAAGAAGTATCGGTATATTGTAAGTTTTTGTTTTCACAAAAGAAAATTAAAGAATCTCTATTTCCGTTTCTTTCAAGCACCACAGGAATAACACAAAATTGTGTTTTATAAAAAAAATAAACCTGATTGTCAGGGTTGAAATACGAAACTTTGGTGGAAGGTTTTAACTTTTCATTTAAGGGATTTAAAACTTCTTCAAACATAGCAGTATCAGAGGTAGAGTATTTAAAATTTTTTAATCTAACAATAAGCCAGAATGTCATTAAAATAATTAAAGCAAATATGAATATTTTCTTTAACGTTTCCATAAATTATACTTTAAAATGCAGTATATTGTTCGAAAGCCATCTTTCCAATTTATTTTTTTGCCTTCATCATAAGTTCTGCCATAATAAGATATTCCGATTTCATAAATTCTAATTTTTGGAACTCTCGACACTTTAGCCGTTATTTCAGGTTCAAAGCCAAAACGATTTTCGTAAAGTTTAATGTTTTTAATAATTTCTGTTCTAAATAATTTATAACATGATTCCATGTCAGTTAAATTCAGGTTTGTAAGCATATTCGAAAGAAAAGTTAAAAATTTGTTCCCGATAGTGTGCCAAAAAAACAATATTCTATGTGGATTGCTACCCATAAATCTTGAACCGTAAACAATATCAGCTTTTCCATCTAATATAGGTTTTAACATATCTTTGTATTCGTTGGGGTCATATTCTAAATCTGCATCTTGAATAATTAAAAAATCGCCAGTGGCATTTTCAATGCCTGTATGAATTGCTGCTCCTTTACCTTTGTTTACAGTATGAGTGAAATACTTAATTTTTAATACATGATTATTTGAAATATATTCATTAATAATTTTTTCACTATTGTCGCTTGAGCAATCATTTACAATAACTATTTCAAAAAGAATATTCTCAATAGAAATGTTTTTAATTTTATCTAATATTTCGCATATCGTTTTTTCTTCGTTGAAAACGGGAATTATTATCGATAATATGCGATTATTATTATTGTCCATTTTTATTCTATTATGTACAAAGTTAAATTATTTAATTATTAATCGAAACATTTTTTATTATTATTGAAAAATTTATTTTATTTGAATAATTTTGAACAAAAAAATAATGATAATGATACAAGAATTGCCTCCAAAATTAACTGAATTTTATAAAGAAACTTACAAAATAATACCTGATTCAATTCAGCCTATAAGTCAAGCTGGTTCTCCGCGTTCATATTTTCGTTTTTTTAACAATAAAAGCTCAATTTTAGGCGTTTATACAGAAAATATTGCCGAAACTGAAACTTTTCTTTATTATTCTGAAGTTTTTTCAAAATTAAAACTTAATACTCCCGAAGTTTATGCTGTTTCCGAAGATAAAACTTGCTATTTTATTGAAGATTTTGGCGATGATTTGCTTTTAGATTTATTATTGAAAAGAAAAACTGAAGATTTTATTCCCAGAGAAATTAAAGATTTGTACAAAAAATCCTTATCGGCTTTGATAAATATGCAAGTTAAGGCTAGCGAGTCAATTGATTTTGAAAAAGCTTATTCTATTAAAGAGTTTAATGCTCAATCAATTATCTTTGACTTGAATTATTTTAAATATTATTTTTTAAATCCTTGTGGAATAAGCTATAATGAAAAGAAATTACAAGATGATTTTGAAGAATTTGCTTCTCAATTAGAGCAAACGAATTTAAAACTTTTTATGTTTAGAGATTTTCAGGCACGCAATATTTTAGTTAAAAATAACGAAGTATATTTTATTGATTATCAGGGTGGTAGATTAGGTGCTCCCGAATACGATCTTGTTTCTTTATTATATCAAGCTAAAGCCGAACTTTCGGAAGATGCTAAACTTGAGCTTAAAGATTATTATTTTTCTAATCTCTCAAAACATTTTACAATTAATAAAAAAGATTTTGATGCGAGTTTTTTTAGATATGCTTATCTACGAGTTTTACAAACCTTTGGTGCTTATGGTTTGCGTGGGTTAATCGAAAAAAAACAACATTTTTTGGATAGTATAGTTTTTGCAATTAAAAATTTGAATAGTTTACTTAATTTACATTCTTTGGGTGATGGTTTGTTTGAATTAAAGAGAATTTTAAAAGAATTAGGACAAACAAATAAATTTGAAAAATTAATATTTGATGAATTTACTGTGCAAGTTTGTAGTTTTAGTTTTAAAAAAGGTTTTCCAGATGATAAGTCAGGTAATGGTGGCGGTTTTGTTTTTGATTGTAGAGGAATACATAACCCTGGTCGTTATCCTGAATATAGAAGTCAAACAGGAAAAGATAAGGCTGTGATTGAGTTTTTTAAAACAAAAACAGACATTGACGATTTTGTAGAAAAAGCTAAACTCACAGTAAACTCAACAATTTTAAATTATAAAGAAAGAGGTTTTAATTCTCTGATGATAAATTTTGGTTGCACTGGTGGAAGACATCGTAGTGTGTATTGTGCAGAGGCTATGGCAAAATATATTAAAGAAGAGTTTGAGGTAAGCGTTGTTTTAAACCATAATGTAATTGGAAATTTTTAGACGAAAATTAAAAATTAAATCTGCGAATTTAGTCTAAAGAATACGGCTGGAGTAACGCCAACATATTTTTTAAAGGCGTTGTAAAAAGTTGATTTCCCTGAAAATCCTACTTCAGAATAAAGGTGGTCGATAGTGAAATTTGGATTAGTGTTATTAATAATTTTTTGACAAGATTCTTCTATTCTAAGTTTATTAATATAATCATTAAAACTCATACCATATACTTTATTAACCATTACCGATATGTAAGATCTGTTTGAGTTTAATTTATCAGCAACAAGACTTAGATTTAAGTCAGTATTCAGAAATGCTTTGGCAATGATAATTTCAGTTTCAAATTTTTCAATAAGATTGGCTTCAGTGATATCGGTCATTTTATTTGGAGCTTTTGTCCTAACATCTGTTCCTTTAATATTTTTAATAGTTTTGTATGCTAGTTCTTGTTGAGTATTTTTAAGGTTTTTATATAAACGATAGTAAACAATTAAAATTAAAATAATAAATATTAAACCAAAAATTAAAAATTGAATAAAATGACTTTGTCTTTCTATAACTTGTTCTTGTTTAATTTTACCGAGTTCAATATTTTTCATACTTAATTGAATAGGTACAACAGCAAGCTCAATTTTTTTAGAAATTATTTCTTCTGAATTTTTTTCTAATAATATACTGTCGGCATATTGCTTAGTTAGTTTATTGTAATTTTCGGCAAGTTGTGGGTTATT
>CAYRQZ010000030.1:16914-27013 GCA_964426585.1 uncultured Bacteroidales bacterium
AAATTACAATGGTCAAACCAAAAATCAAGTTTTGAAAATAATTCTTGAGTTTTAACAAAATAAAATGGAATTGAATCTGAATTGTTGCAATCTAAACTAAGCGAACTTATGTAATTAAAATACTGAATTTTTAACATGTCTTTTTGAAGTCCTGAATTATCAATGTGTTGAAGGGTTTTGTCAAAATAAAATTTTGCTGAATCGCAAAGCGACAGCTCTTCAAAAGATAAGGCAATGTTATTCAAGACTAAACTTGTTATTTGTGGTTCGTAGAACTTGTCGCTAATTTTTTCAATTTGGCGATAAACATAGATGGCCTCTTCGTAAAGTTGAAAACGATACAGAATATTACCTGTGTTTATGTAAATGTAAGTCTTGTCGAAAACTAATTCGGGATGTTTATCAAATAAATCTAAGGCTTTATTTATGTATTTAAGCGCTTTGTAATCATCATTTTTTCTATATTGATATAATTCGGATAAAAAACTATATAAGCGTGCTAATTGTAAATGATCTTGATTTTCTAAAAATTCTTTTTCTTTATTTAAGGCAAAATTTAGGGCAGAATCAGGGTTTGAATTGTAATACTCTGTAAGTTGGATAAAAAATTCCTCATCATAATTATTGTTATTATTTTCTTTAGTATCAAAACAAGAATTTAATACAATACTAATAATAGCAATAAAGATAATGGCAAAATATTTATGCATATATAAATTATTTTTTAACATTTCTAAAAACTATTTCTGCAAATTGAAAACTCGTATTGCAAAGTTAATATTTATTTCTTAAATAAGAAACTAATAAAAAAACAAAATTAGAAAGTGAAATAATCTAAGGTTTAAAGCTAGCGGCAATTTTCTTAAAAATTTTTATATTTTCTTCAAATTTTCCAAAAGAAAATCCTGTAATTACGTAATAATCAAGCTTGTCAAATAATGTTACTTGGTATATTAGTTCGGTTTTAAAAGCTTCTTTATGTTTTCCGATTGAATACATTTCGTATCCCTTTAGATTTCCTGCATAAAAAACTTTTGTTTCTTGTTTTAGATCATCAGACCATTCTAATGGGTAAGTGTCGAAAAGTTTATTGCATAAAATGATTTTATCTTCTTCGCTAAGAGCTTTTGTCAAGGTAGATTTTCTAATTGTTAAAGAAGTTTTATCTTGTGTTTTGGAAGGGACATTTCCATCGTCTGAATATGTTAGCGAACTTAGCATCATATTTCCTTTTTTAAGTCCAGTTCCACTGACATCGACACTAAAATCGAATCTGTCGCTAAGATCTGATTTTAGATTGGGGTCATAAATTACACTTAGAACAGCTTCTTTTACTTCGCTTATGTGTTTTTGTGAAATTTCTGAGGGAATTGAAGCACTAATTAAATAAGACCTATAAATATCACCTATAAGAAGCATAATTTTATTATAAGTTTTTCCGTAAGCAACTTGTTTTCCTTCTATTAACAAAGCGTCATAATCATTAATTTTGTAAAAAGTTTGTTTATCGACAACTACTCCTGATTTAATCAAATATTTTTTATCAAAACCAATCATATTACGATTTACTTCACCTGGTACTTCTGTTATAACAATAGTACTCCCAGCTAATTCATTAGAAAATCCAGTGAAAGTTTTACTAAAAATAAATCCTTTGGGGGGAATCATTTTTATTTTTGTTCCTACAATAGTTAAATAGTTGGCATTTAAATTGTTTGTTCTTTCAATAGCTTTTGAGTTTATACTTTGTGAAAACAAATTAATTGACACAAAAGATAGTAAAATTATTAGTGTAAAATATTTCATAAAAAAATTTTTATAAAGTTAATTAATTTTGTTTAATTTGAATAAAAATACAAGTTTTATGCCAGCAAAAAATATTTTTATTGTATTAATGGTTTTTGCAATATTTATTATTTCGCCTTTATTTGCAATAGATACAAAAGATTTAATATGCAATGATGCGGTTTTTGAAAAAAATATAAAAACTGTTAGAATGCACATAAAAGATTGGGAACAATCTCATCCTGCTATGGAGTTAGGTAGCGAAACTATTCTTTCATTTAATTTTGACCATATTGAATCGCCTCCCGAAAATTATTTTTACACAATAATTCACTGCACTTATGATTGGAAAGTTTCAAATTTAATGTTTTTTGAATATTCAGACGGTTTTGAGGAAAATGAAATTTATGATTATGAAAATTCGCAAAATACTTATGTAAATTATACCCATTATAATTTAGATATTCCAAACCGTGATATTGAATTAAATAAATCGGGGAATTATCTGTTAGCAGTTTATTTGAAAGATGGTAGTGAAGCCAAAATTGTGATTACAAAAAGATTTATGGTTTACGAAAATGTTCTTTCTGTAAACGCGCGTGTTGATAAGGCTTTGCTAAATGATTACCGTTTGCATTATCAAAAAGTAGATTTTACAATTTTAAGAAAAGGCTTAAACATTTCTGACCCGCAAAATGAGTTAAAACCTGTTGTAATTCAAAATTACCAGTGGAATACTGCCAAATATGATTTTCCTTTTTCTTTTATTGATAATGAAAAAATTGTTTATGTGTGGGAGGATAAAATTGCTTTCGATGCTGCAAATGAATATCGTTACTTTAACTTTAATAATTTAGAATATAATTCCGAAAGAGTTGAAAACATAGAATTTAGGAAACCTTACTACTATATTGATTTAGTGAAGGATAAAACGGAAATGTTTTCGCCTTATTCAAGTGTTAAAGATATTAACGGTTTTTATGTAGTTAAGACTCAGCGTTTTAGAAATTCTGACTATCCCGAAGTACAATCTGAATATGCAATTGTTAAGTTTAAATTAGAACATAAGTCTCCAATTAGCGATGCCAATGTGTATATTTATGGCGAGCTAACTAATTATGAATTTAATGATAATAGTAAAATGCTTTATAATGTTGAAACGGGATGTTATGAAAAACTTTTGTTTTTAAAACAAGCTTATTATAATTATCGTTATGTGTTAATTGATAAAAACAGCAAGGTAAATCAAAGCTTTTTTGAAGGAAGTCACCAGCAAACCGAAAATAATTATCTTTTATTTATTTATTTTAAAGGAGTTTCTGATAATTATTATAGGTTATTAAATTTTACAATTTTATAGCTTTTGGCTTAAAACAGTTTATTTCCATTTAAAAAATCAGTAGTTTTCATTTTGCTTTTTCCCGAAATCTGAAGTTCATGAATAAAAATAAACCCATCTTTTACCGCTATCTTAATTTCCGATTTATTATCGCTGTGAACACTTCCTAAATTAAGATTATGTTGTTTTATTTCATAGCTAGTTTCAAAAACTTTAATAATATCTTCAGAATTTGCTAGCTTAAACCAAGCCCCAGGATAAGGCGACAATCCTCTAACTTTATTATGGATTTTTTTTGCAGTATCTGTAAAATCTAATTTGCAAAACTCTTTATTTAATTTGGGGGCATATCTTTGATTGTCAATTTTTATTGAATTTTGCTCATAAGAATTTATCGATAAAGACGAAATATTATTTACAGTTTTTACTAATAACTTGCCTCCAAGTTGCATTAATTTATCGTGCAAGCTTCCTGCATTATCGTTTTCAAGAATTTCGCAAGTTTCTTGTAAAATAATATTACCGGTATCAATTTCTTCGTTAATAAAAAAAGTTGTAATTCCAGTTTTTGTATCTCCATTGATAATAGCATGATTTATCGGAGCAGCTCCTCTATAATCGGGTAGGATAGAGGCATGTAAATTAATTGTTCCAAATTTTGGCATTTTCCATACTTCTTTTGGTAACATTCTAAAAGCGACAACAACAAATAGGTCGGCATTAAGGTTTTTTAGTTCGGAAATAAAGTCGGTATCTTTTAAGTTTGTTGGTTGTAAAACTTTTATATTTAAGTTATTAGCATATTTTTTCACTGCTGATTCCGAAATTTTTCTACCTCTGCCTGCTGGTTTGTCAGGTGCGGTGATAATAGCAACAATATTTTGCGAATTAGATATTAAATTTTTTAATGGTTCGACAGCAAATTCTGGCGTTCCCATGTAAACAATTCTGAGTTTATTCATTTTCACCTAAGTTAAGCTCGTGTCCCATTTTATCTTTTTTAGTTTTTAAATAAAACTTGTTGAACTTATTTGGTTTAATTTCAATATGTTGAATACCGCAAATTTGGAGTCCATAACCTTTTAATCCAGCTTTTTTCTGTGGGTTATTTGTGATAAGAGTCATTTTTTTAACTCCTAGGTTTCTAAGAATTTGTGCACCTACTCCGTAATCTCTTTCGTCTGCATTAAATCCTAGATGTATATTTGCTTCTACAGTGTCAAATCCGTTTTCTTGTAGTTTATAAGCAGATATTTTATTCATAAGCCCAATTCCTCTACCTTCTTGGTTTAGGTATAGAATAACACCTTTTCCGGCTTTTTCAATCATTTTCATCGATTCGTGAAGTTGATGCCCACAGTCGCAGCGTTGCGATCCAAAAATGTCGCCGGTAACGCAACTAGAATGTACTCTAACTAAGATTTGCTCGTTTGTTTCCCATTCTCCTTTAATAAGAGCAGAATGTTCCATTCCGTTACTTATTTGTTTAAAAGGTACCATTTCAAAATTGCCGTATTCTGTTGGTAAATGGACTTTTTCGCCACGAATAATTAAGCTATCAAATTCTAATCTATATTTAATTAAGTCTTCGATAGAAATTATCTTTAGATTAAATTTATCAGCAATTTTCATTAATTCTGGAAGTCGAGCCATTGTTCCGTCTTGGTTCATAATTTCCACTAAAGCCCCACCAACTTTAAGTCCAGCTAGTCTAGTAAGGTCAACAACCGCCTCGGTGTGTCCTGCACGGCGTAAAACTCCATTTTCTCTAGCCATAAGAGGGAAAATATGTCCAGGTCTTCCTAAATCTTCGGGTTTTGTATTTTCGTCTATCAGAGCAAAAATAGTTTTAGCTCGGTCGGAGGCAGAAATTCCTGTTGTGCAGCCATGTCCGTTTAAGTCAACCGACACAGTGAAAGGCGTTTCGTGAAGAGCAGTGTTTTTTCCAACCATTAACTCCAAGTTTAGTTCTTTACAACGGCTTTCGGTAAGCGGAGTGCAGATAAGTCCTCGCCCGTGAGTAGCCATAAAGTTTACTATTTCTGGGGTGATTTTTTCTGCTGCAACAATAAAATCGCCTTCGTTTTCTCTATCGTAATCATCAACGACAATTACAATTTTTCCATTTCTAATATCCTCTATCGCTTCTTCGATTGTGTCGAGAGGTCTATTGATTTCTTTTTGTAGGTTTCCAGACATTTGATTTAACTCCTTTCATTGCTCTAAACATGCCTATGAATAAAGCAATATTCATTGTAATAAAATGTGTAATAAAACGTAAAATTATATTATGAAAATTTATTTTTTTTAATAAAAAATCAACTATTGGTAATAAAAGTACAAAACTATATAAAGCAAAAATGATTAAATACAAGTTATAGTGAAAAGCTAGAAAAAAGTTTGTACCCCAAGCCACAATTAAAAATATTGGGCTTATCCACCTTAAAACTTTATGAGATAAAAAACTAAAAGCTGAACCTTTCCAAGGTGGCCAAAGCAAATGTTTAAATTCATTTAAGTTTTGGAAGTCGCCTGTGGCAATTCTAGCTTTGCGTCTAAATTCGTCTGATAAGTTGTTTGAAACATCTTCGTAAACCAAGGCATTAATATTATTAATAGCCTTATATCCCATCTCAAGTACTTTCATACAAAGATAAAAATCATCAACTAAAAAATTTTTCGGGACAGGGGAGTATAATTCTCGTCTAATAGCAAAACAACCTCCAAAAGGTCCCATCATACTACCCCATAAAATACTTTCTCTGTGCTTAATATAAACTTCGCGAGAAATGTATGTTTTTTCCTGAATAGATATTCCTTCCTTTTTTAGTCCTGTATTTTTCATGTGGGAGTCAACTAATCCAATTGTTTGGTCGGAAAAAGGTTTAATAAGTTCTTTTATAGTATTTTTATCAAAAAAAACGTTTGCATCCGATAAAATTAAAATTTCAGACTTAGATTTTTCTATCATTCCGTTAATAACATTAGATTTTCCTTGCCTTTGAGTGAAAATTGTGAAATCAATGTTTGAATATTTTTTGGCATAAGATTCAACAATAAAGTTGGTATTATCATTGCTATTGTCAGAACCTATTATAATTTTAATTTTATCTAGGGGATAATCTGATGCAAAAATAGAATCAAGTTTTTCGGAAATAACACTTTCTTCATTATAAAGTGACATAATAATTGTTACTTCTTTATACTCTTCTAAATCTTTGAATATTAGTTTTTTGTTAATCGTAAGTAATTTAAGTATAATGGGAAATAGTAAGTAGGTATGAAAAATCATAAATACTGTTAACCAAAATAATATTTTAAAAGCTAAAATCATTTAATATTTTGGGAATAAAAATCGTTTAATTTTTGAGCAATTTTCAAATTATCAAAATTTTCGGCGATGAAACTAATTGCTTCATTAGCAATTCGATTGTGTAGGTCTATATTATTGATAACATTATTAAAAACTGTTAAAAATTCTTCGGAACTGTTAGCCAAAAGAATATTTTTATCATGGCAAGTATTTATTCCTTCTGTTCCAATCGAAGTAGTAATAATAGTTTTTCCTGCAGCCATTCCTTCAATAATTTTAATTCTCATACCTGAACCGGATAATAAAGGCACAATCATAATCGAATTAGAAGAGATAAATTCGATAGCGTCTTCAACTTCGCCGAGATATTCGATATTAGGGCTGTTAATTAAATATTCTTCAAAAAAAACTGGGGCATTTCGTCCTGCAACTTTAAGTTTAAGTTCTGGATTGTCTTTAATAATAATTTTCCAAACATTTTCAATAAACCAAGTTAATCCTTCTTGGTTTGGTATCCAGTCTAAAGCTCCGATGTGAAAAATTCCAGGGAACTCAGAATTTTTATTATTATAAAATTTGAATTTATTATTTGAGTCAATTCCTGTTGGAGTTGCTAATTGGGGTTTGTAATTACCTAGTTCATTGAAAATATTTCCATCTCTTTTGGTAATTGGAACGAGTAAGTCGTAAGAATTTAAATAAAAAAGTTTAAAAGCTTTAATTCTTTTTGCCAAATTATTTTTATAGATACGTAAAAATCTGTTTTTTTCATTTATACTAGCTCTTTCCCATATTTCATGTTCAATATTATGAGATCTTAATGCAATTTTTGCTTTTGAATATTTACGAATAGTATCGATATATGGACATAGGTACAAGCCTTCTAATTGAACAATGTCGAAATGATTATTTTGAAGTAAAGATATTAATTTGTTTTTAAAATTTTTTGAAATAAATCTTTGGGCATTATAAGGTTTATTAGAAAATACAAAATTAGAAAAAGCCTTAAATATATTTATGTTAGTATTTACATTAACTGCATGAATTTTAACATTTTCGCTTATTTCTTTCGGAATACTATTTAAGTCGGTATAGTGTTTAGATGTATTCATAGAAAGGATTTCAATGTAATTTCTACATTGTTTTAGAGAAAGCGCTAGGGATAAAGTTGCAATTGATCCTCCATCTCGTGGTGGATATGGCATTTTATTTGTTAAAATCAAAACTCTCATATCGTTTTCAAAAAATTAGTGCAAATTAACATATAATTTTCCACAATTCTATTGCCTTTTTGATTTTCTTTTGAATTTAGCAGTTAAATTTTCATAAAAATGAGTGCTTATTCTCATAGAATCCGAAGCTGCCTTATAAATTAAGAAAATAGATAAAGCAATAAGGGCGTAGGTACTAATCCACATTACAATACTGGGATTAAAAACGATTTCACGAGCGGTTTTTTCAAAAGTAATTGAAATTATGTAGTATAAAAGAAATATAAAAACCGAAACAATAACAGGTAATCCAAAACCGCCTTTGCGGATAATAGCACCCAGCGGAGCTCCAATTAAATAAAACAATAAACAAGCAATTGCTAAAACATATTTTCTATGCCATTCTATTTCATGCCTAGCTACCCATCGATTATAACCGACAAGTTCGTCTCTTGTGAGTTCAACATAAAGTTTTGTTGAGCTAGCATAATTTAGCCCAAAGTCAATGATTTTGTTTTTTTGAGCATTATTAAGATTATTATAAATGGAATCAATATTAGTTTTATTAAATTCATTTAGTTCATATTCATCAACTTTTGTTTGGGCTATAATTTTCTCTTCATCGCTTAAATTAAGCCAAGTATGCTTTCCTTTAAACAAAGAATATTCTATAATATTAAACCAAATATCTTTTTGTCTTGCAATTGTTGCTTCTTTCAATGAGTCAATAGCATAAAGCAATTGTTTGTTATTTAACATCTCGAATCCGCTTTTAAAAAGTTCTTCGTTGCTTCTGTCTAATCCTAATGCATCAAGTTCAATATAAGTAGTTTGGGAATTAAAGCTTGAAGACTGGTGAGAGAATTTATTGTTTTGCACTTTCCTTTCCTTTTGAATGCTTAGGTCTTCGTAGCGATAGCCATCTTCAAGCGAAAGAATTAAATATGCTTTGTCTTTGGTAATCTGAATATTTCCGTATTTCGCAGTAGTTATGCTTGTGGCTTTATTTATATTTCTGTGGTCATATATTAAAATTCCTTCAAGTGTATTGTTATTTCTGTGTTTTCTTTCAACTTTAAGGCTTAAATTGTTAACTGGTTGAGTGAAAATTCCATTTCTAATGTTAACTTCGGGTCTTTGTTGTTGAATACTATATAATAGTGAACGCATTTTAAGGTTGGTGTAGGGTAGAAGATTGTTAGAAAAGTAAAAAGCTCCAAGACTAATAAAAAGATTAAATAATAATAAAGGAAACATAATTCTGTAAAGAGAAATTCCGCCAGATTTCATTGCAAAAAGTTCGTTTCTTTCGCCAAGATTTCCGTATGTCATGATAGTTGCTAACAAAACAGAAAGTGGCAAAGCTAATGGTATTAGTGTAAGTGAAGCGTAAAATAATAATTCGGCAATGATTTCCCATTCTAAGCCTTTTCCAACGAGGTCGTCTATGTATTTCCACAAAAATTGTAGGAGCAAAAGGAAGACGCAGATAAGAAATATAGCTATCCAAGGACCGAGAAAAGATTTTAATAAATATTTATGCAGTTTTTTAAGCATGAATTCATTTTAATCATGCAAAAATATAAAAACAAATTGAGAAATTGCTAAGCTCCTAAAATATATTTGAGATTGTTAATTTGTGTTTCCCAAAGTTCTATTGTTTCGTCTTTTTCGTTGTCGATTACAAAGTCAGTAATAATAAGAGATAGCTCATTTGTAAGCTCGTGAGTAATAATTTTAAATTCAAAATACGCTTCTTCAAATTCTGAATCTAGCCATTTGAATCTAACGAATGATAAATCTTTTGAGGCAATTAGTTCGGCTTGTTCTTCGATACCATCCCAGATGAAAGTATAGATATTATTTACAACGCTAACATCATCAGCGAACCATTCCGACAGGCCAGACGGGCTTGCTAATCTTTTGAATAAAACTTTGGGCGAAGAGTTAATTATGTATTCAATCTCGATTTTTAACATGTATTTCTTGTTTTTATAATATTATTAAAGTTTCATTTAAATATTTTGACGCAATTTATATTTTTTTTATTTATTTTCAAAATTTTGTTGAAGTTAATTAAAAATGTTTATTTTTGCACTCGCAAGAATGAAATTTTGGCGAGATAGCTCAGTTGGTTAGAGCGCATGATTCATAATCATGAGGTCGGCGGTTCAACCCCGCCTCTCGCTACAACAAAAGAAAATTAAACCGCGATAGCGGTTTTTTTATTACAAAATAGAAATTTTCATAGCTCGCTATTGAAAATTTCTATTTTGTAATAAAACCCTGTGCAACAGGGAATTTTCTTTTGTTGTAAGCCTTTCCCCACTACCGGGCTCGCTGAAAGCAACCCCGCCTATTTTTTTTTTCATAGCTCGCTATTGAAAATTATTATATTGTAATAAAACCCTGTGCAACAGGGAATTTTCTTTTGTTGTAAGCCTTTCCCCA
>CAYRQZ010000031.1:0-9752 GCA_964426585.1 uncultured Bacteroidales bacterium
GTATCTTTTGGTGCTATGACTTATATAGGCAACGGTCCAAATTTTATGGTAAAAGCTATTGCCGAAGAAAATAAAATAAATATGCCAAGTTTCTTTGGTTATATGATTAAATTCTCTTTAATAGTTTTACTGCCTATTTATATTTTAGTACAACTAATTTTCTTACATTAAGATTTTTCATAATTATAAAAAAAACCAATTTTTTAAAAGTTGGTTTTTTTTTACATTTTTTTTACAATAAACTCAATAATCTCTTTAATTTTTCGTAAAGTAAATCAACATCATTTATTGTCATATCTAAAGGTGGTCTAAGTCTTATATTATCTTTACCTGCCCCAAGTAATAATAAATTTTCATTTTCTAATGCCAAGTCAACAAGTTTTGTTTTATCACCTAAATTTTTCAAACTAAAGCCTTGATAAAGCCCATAACCTCTAATATTTCCGATTTTTTCGGGAAAAAGTCTTTGTAAATCTTTAAGCTTTGCAACAAGATATTCTGCTTTTTCTTCAACTTGCTCAATTAACTTTTCTCCAACAACAACCTTCCACTCCTGCACAAAACGCAACATGTCCGACAAAGTGCCTCCCCAAGTAGAATCTAGAACTCCAATATCTTCTAATGGTTTTTTCATATATACAACTCCATTTCCAAGTTTTTTAGCAGAGGCTATCGCATCCGGAGGATAAGGGATGTCGAACAAATCTATGCAAAAAAACTCCCCGGTTTGCCCTCCAGCAGTTTGAACCTCATCTAACCCCCAGGCAATATCGTATTTTTCGCATAATAAGCTCAACTTTGTATAAAACTCTGGCAAAGCAATTCTATGCCCACCTGCACCTTGTATTGGTTCTAAAATAAGCCCAGCAATCTCGTCATTATAGGTTTCCATAATATATTCTAAATTTGCCAAAGCGGAATTCATCATAGCCAAATTTTCTTCATAAGTTTTATCATTATCTAAAGCAGGAAATGGAATTTTAAAATTACCTGGAACAATTCCTTGAAAATCCTTAGTCAACAATGGGTCGTGATCTAAAACCGTAACATTAAGAGCAAATAAAGTGCGTCCGTGAAAACCTTGGTCGAAATAGATAAAACGCTTTTTAGTTACAGTTTTGCCTTTCTTGCTCATCTTGTACTGAAAAAGTTTAATAAAATATTTCATCATATTCTCAACCGCCTCTGCACCTGAATTTACACTATAAACTTCGGGTCTGTAATTTCTTATACACTTAGGACTTAAACTATGCAAAAGCCTATAGTACTCTAAACATTCAACCGTAAGGTAATCGGGGTTTGCGAGCTTTGTGTTAGCTACATAATGTAAATTTTCTAAATATTCAGCCTCAAACATTTTTGGATGATTATATGTAATGAGTTTTGAGCCATATAAACCTGTCCAATCAAATATTTTATCACCATCTATTGTTGCTAGGTACATTCCTTGACAAGATTTCAAATCAACAACAAATGGATGAGGTTCTACAATAACATATTTATTCAATTCTTCAATTAGTTCTGCACTTTTAGGTTTTGGATATTTCATAATATTAGTTATTAAACTTTTTGTTACAAATTTAAAAAATAATTATCAAAAGTTTTATAATTTAATACTCGTTTATTATCTTCTTATTTTTCCTCTAAAAAATGAAAAATAAATTCCTACTAAACAAATTATGGCAAAACTTGCAAAACCCCAATTTATAGCTTTCATAAAAGTTTGGTTTGCGATATTTTGAATAGCCTGATTTGAAAAAAATCCTGCAAAAAATAATGTAACAAGTATCATGCTTAAAGTTTGACCGACAACACGCATTGTGGCAGCAGTGCCAGAGGCTGTGCCGTATTGATTTTTCCCTACCGAACTCATAATAGTGTTCATATTTGGAGAAGAGAACATAGCAAACCCTAAGCCCATATTAAATAATAAAACAATAATTACCCATATTGGAGTAGATTCGGCAAGAAATGAAAACCCAAATAGCCCTAAAGAACATAAACCCATTCCGATACTTGCAAGATAGCGAGGTTGTATTCTATCCGAGAGGCGACCAGCAATAGGCGAAAGACTTGCCATAACAACAGGCTGAGTAATAAGAATCATGCCTGCATCGCGTGGCGAGAGCGCTTTAACTTTTTGTAAATACAAACTTAATAAAAACACAATGGCATAAGTTGCAGAATAATTTATTAAAGCTGCCAAATTTGAAAAAGCAAAAAGTTTATTTTTTGTAAAAAGTTTTGTATTAAACAGAGGAACATTAGATCTGGACTCGGTAATCCAAAATAAAATTAATAAAACAAGACCCGATAAAAGCATTATCCAACCAATTATTTCTGGAATTTTTGAAGATCCATATACCATAAAAAATAAGCCTGGCATATATAAATACATACCTTTAAAACTTGGACGGCTTGTTTTATCTTTAACATTATTTTCTTTTCCCAAATATGTAAAAGACAAAATAGCAACTATAAGCAAAACAAAAGTTACAATATAAAAAATTGTACGCCAACCTAAGTATTGTGTAATGAATCCGCCAGCAAATGGTCCCATTGCCAAGCCCATATAAACCGAAGCAGCCGAATAACCTAAAACTCTGCCTTTATGTTGAGGTGGAAATGATGAAACTAAAATTGCAGGACCTGTAGAAGAAGTCAAAGCCGCACCTATACCAGCTGCGAATCGTGCTATTATCAAAAAATCAATATTCGGTGATATAGCTGCCGCTAATGATGAAACAACAAAAACAATAATACCTATTTTAAAAAACTTCCTAACCCCTACTCTATCACTCAACCCACCCGAAGGTAACAAAAACATTGCTGATGACAATAAAAAAGCTGTAACAATCCAACTTAATCGAATAGCGTCAATATTAAACTCCTTTTCAATTATGGGTAAAGCTAAATTTACTGACGAAATTAAAAAAGAACCCATAAATGAAGTCGTAAAAACTACGAAAAGACAAGAAAATTGTTTCTTTGTAAAAAGCATTCTAAATATTTTAAATGCAAAATTATAAAAAGCCTAGACTAAATGTCTTATTTTACAATGTTTAACAAAAAATTAATCTAATTAAGAAAAAACCTACAGTAAAGGTAATTTAAGCATATCCCTTTAAACAAGTTCAAAATTAAAATATAGCGGATGAAAAGCTTTCTTATCTTTTTATCAGTCGCAAAACCGGACAAGTACTTATAAATTTAATATACAACTCAGGATTTCGAATAATACTACCAATCCAAACCACAATTAAAACAGCACTTGGAATAAAAATACTAATAGCGCCTGTCATGTGAAGGATAATAGCACCACCCATATAAGAACTTAAAAGCACAGTTCCAAAAATATTAGTGCGTGGAAATAAATATAAAAGTATAGAAATAATTTCTCCAATAGCAATAATTATTCCCCAGTCGCCTAAATTGCTACGCTCCATCATTTCGGGAGAGGTAAATTTTCCATAAGCACTATGTAAAAACATAGCGGTAAGCCCAATAGCTATTGCCCAACCAGCAATTTTTCTGTATTTACTAATTTCAAAGTCCATAAATATTCATTTTTCAATTATTTTTGTAGATAAACAAGTTATACCATTATTTGTTGCGGCAAAGATTATTTTACAAAACCTTATAAGACAAAACATTGCAAACAAACTAGTAAAGACTACAAATTCAACAATTTGTTTTTCAACAACATAAACACAAATAAGAATTTATAATTTTGTGATAAGAATTTGACAAATTTTTTTGACAAATTTTTCATTTTTATAAAATTCATGATAGCAATTCGGAATGATATTTTCTTCAATATATAATTTTTTAAACCAGTTCTCCGATGGTTTAAAAAAATCTTTTTCGCCAAATAATAATTTAAATTTGCAAATCGGTTTTTCAGTCTCGAACCGTAATCTTGTAGAAGAAATTGCCAACAAATATTTTGCTTTTAAGCCTTTTTGACATGCTTTCCATGCAATACTCCCCCCCATACTAAAGCCAAGAATATAAGTTTCTTCTTTTTCAAATTCTAACAGATTATTAACAGCCTTTTCGATACCGAATTTTATAAAATATTCATGAATGGAATCTATGTTTTGGTTTTTATCAACAAGTTCAGCAAGTTTACTTAGGTCATAAATTTTAATTTCAAAATATTCTTTTAAAATTTGTTCATAATTTTCAAGCCAAACTTTATTTTCAAAACCATAAATATCTGATATTATTACAAGTTGTTTTTTCACTATTAATCAATGTAAAATCCGCCATGCCCTCTATAAAGTTTTAATGGTGATTTTAGTTTAATTTTGTAAACTGTCATATATTTATCAAGTTGCGAACTTTTAGGAGCATCAATATATACAAGCCCTGGGACTTCGCTCCAATCAATTTTGCCCAAAATTTTAAAACCAACTTTATCATTAGTCCCCAAAACTGTAATTTCGTCAATATCACTCATTAATCCTCGTATAGTAATTTTATTTTGGGGATTTCCTGCCAAAAATAAAAACAAATTTAGACTATCTTTAGTAACTGTTGAAGGACCATAAAAATGCCCAGGAGGAAAACCTGGAACAGTAGAAAAAATAGCTTCTTGATGCTTTTTATTCCAAGCTCCGAGTTCTTTAAGCACATTAACTGATTCTTGGGGAATAGTTCCATCTTCACGTGGTCCAAAATCTAAAAGCAAGTTTCCACCATTAGCAATTACGTCAACAAATATTGTTATTATTTCGTATGGAGATTTAAAATTCAAATCCTTGTGCTGAAAACCCCAAGACCCATTAATAGTCATACAAAGTTCCCACCAATTAAATTTTGGTCTAACTACTGGAATGTTTTGTTCCGGGGTAGCATAATCGCCCCAGCCTTGCAAACGCCCATTAATTATTGTATTAGGATTGTATTTTAAAATAATATTTCTAATTTTTTCTGCCTCCCACTCTTCGGCACTATGTTCCCAATCGCCATCAAACCACCACAAGTCGGGGTTGAATTCGTGCAAAATTTCAATTATTTGACTATGCAAAAAATTCCTAAACTTATTCCACCTCTGATAATCATCTGCGATTTGATAACGAGAACTATCACTCAAAAATGCAGGATAATCAACGTGAGACCAATCTAAGAGTGAGTAATATAATCCACATTTTACATTTTTCTTTTTCAACTCTGTAAATAATGGACTAATCATATCGCGTTTTGCAGGAGTTTTTTTTACTATGCTAACATCGTTAATCTTTGTATTATACATGGCAACACCATCGTGATGTTTACTCGTAAAAACTACATATTTTGCTCCTGATTCCTCAATTAAATCAGCCCAAGATTTTGGGTCATAATTCTTTAAGGTAAATCCTTTAGCTTGCTTCATATAATTGTCGAAACTTATTCGCTTATTAAAAAAACTCCATGATTCGGTAACACCATCAACAGAATAAATTCCAGCATGAATAAAAATACCAAGTTTAGCATCTCCAAACCACTGCATTTTATCTTTTATATCTTCCGGTTTAATATGCACCTGCCCAAATAAATTTAATAATAACAAATTAAAAACAAAGACTATAAGAATTTTTTTCATACAATTATTTTTTGCAAAGTTAAGATTTATTTTCAAAACAATTACAAACTCCTTAGTAGAAAACAAAATAATAACAGACCAAATAATGAGCTAACTAACAGCATATTAGCAACTTTCCTGCTTACAAACGCTTACAAACGAATAATAAACGAAAGTAAATAATTAAAAACCGACTCCACAAATTTTCCACCTACATCTTTGCAGTGAATTTGTCGAGAAGCAATTCTGAGTTTTAGAAATTTGGTATCGGCAGAATGTTTAACATAAAAAATTTAAAATTATGGATTTAAGAAATCGTGTACAATTAATTGGAAATTTAGGCGCAACACCTAAAATTAGAGAGTTTGAAAGTGGGAAAAAAATGGCACGTTTTTCAATTGCCACCAACTCATTAGTAAAGAAAGATGGAAAGTTTGAAAAGCGAGTAGAATGGTACAATGTAACCGCATGGGGTCATCCTGCAGAATTAGCCGAGCAAAACCTTCAAAAAGGAAGCGAAGTAATAATAGAGGGCAAATTGGTAAGTAACACCTATTCTGATAAAGATGGGCACACACATAAAATTAGTGAAGTTTTAGCAGAGAGCCTTTTATATAGAAATATTAAGTCGGCAATTTCAAAAGCAGAAATCGCAAAAAATCAAACAAGAGCGTAAATAAAAAAGTATAAATAATAAAAATTAGTATTATGAATTTAGTAAACAGTGTAACTTTAATTGGAAATTTAGGAGCAGATCCTAAGGTTAAAGAATTTGGTGATGGTGGAATGGTAGCGAACTTTTCGGTAGCTACTAAGGAGTATTTTAAAGAAAAAGATGAATTTAAAACAAGGACTTACTGGCACAACGTAGTTGCCTGGGGTAAAGAAGCAAAAAAAGTTCAAGAAAAGTGCACAAAAGGGACTGAAGTAGTTTTATCGGGTAAACTCACAAATAGATCTTACGAAGATGCGAAAGGCGTAAAACATTGGATTTACGAAGTGGTAGTTAACGAGATTATTTGCAGACCAAAAGTTGCATAAATTTGTAATAAGCGGGCAAAGACAAAAACCTCTTTGCCTGCTTATTTTTAAAAATATAAAATCATGAATTTTAAATTTGAAAAACTTATTATCTGGAAGTCGGCAATGGAGTATGGCGAAATAATTAATAATACTGTGAACAGTTTTCCAAAAGATGAATCTTTTTATTTAATTAATCAATTTCGCAAAGCAGCCGATTCTATAGCTTTAAATATCGCTGAGGGTGCAATAGTGCAGTCAAATCCCGATCAAATAAAATTAGTTACGTATTCTATTCGCTCTGTTGCCGAAGTAGTAACATGTTTATATAAAGCAAAAAATAGGAATTACATTAGCGAAGATTTATTTGACGATGCTTACAATAATGCTCATAAACTTTTAAAAATGTTAATCGCATTTAGAAATAAACTTATCGAAGTAAACCCTAACAATAAAGCAAGAACTGAAGCATTAATTGATTCACAAAAATAAATTTTATCACCATGAACTTAAATAATAGAGTGCAATTGATAGGTTTAATAGTAAATGAACCAGTAATAAAAGAATTTGGAAATGGCAACAAAGTTGCTCGCTTTACTATTGAAACAACAGATGTTTATAAACAAGGTGAAAAATTTGTTAAAGAAGTCTTGCGACATAGTGTTGTTGCTTGGGGTAATTTAGCAGAAATTGCAAGCCGACATCTTACAAAAGAAATGGAAGTGGCTGTTGATGGCAAACTTATGAGGAGGTCTTATACCGATTCAAAAGGAGACTTTCAGTATATTACAGAAGTAGTGCTAACAACAATTGTCAGGAGTTCTATAATTGAGAGCTCTGGGCAAACAAAAATTGCTTGATAAAGGAAACCGAATTTATTTCGGTTTTTTTATATATTTTTGGGTATTATAAATTCCAAAATTTTACCAGTATCAGCTTCTATATCATCCCATTTATGGAAATCTAATTCGATATGAGCAACGCTACAAGTGGGCATATTATCAACATCTGCTCCTGAAAGTAAATTTGCAAAACTAGTAATACTAGGATTATGAGCAATTAAGAAAATGTGTTTTATTTTAACATTTTGCTCCATCAAAACTTCAAAATATTCTGAAGGGCTACATAAATAAATTTCGTCAACGAAATTTATATCCTCTACGGAATATCCAGTTTGTTCTGCAATAATCTCTGCTGTATGCGCTGCTCTTTCGGCTGGGCTAGAAATTATTAAATCTGGCTTTGGAAAATGTTGTGCCAAATATTCGCCTACCTTATATGCGTCATCAATCCCCTGTTCTGTTAAAATTCTGTCGAAATCAGAATCTTCTGTGTCTTGCTCTGATTTAGCATGACGAATTAATGTTAAAAGTTTCATTTCTGAATGTTAAACAATGTAATTTTTAAAAACGATTAAATTATTAAATTATATTTTTGTGCAATTTTATTTATTTTTTTTGATTTACAAATAAGAAAACTAATATTTTTTACTTTTTTAGTTAATTTCTGAACCATTTGCACAAAAACCATCAGGGCTTACGAATTTTAAACTACCATCTTTATCCTTTGCCATTAAAACCATGCCGGCAGATTCGATACCTCGCAATTTCCGCGGAGCAAGGTTAACTAACACACAAACCTGCTTTCCCACAATGTCTTCTGGTTTAAAATGTTCGGCTATTCCCGAAACTATTACTCTTTTATCTATCCCTGTATCAATAAAAAGTTTTAACAATTTATCGGCTTTAGGCACTCGTTCAGCCTCTAAAATAGTTGCAACTCTAATATCTTGTTTTATAAAATCATCATAAGTAATTTCGGCTTTTTGCTCTACAACAAATTTTTGAGAAATTTCATTCATTTCTTTAATCTTTTTAAGTTTTTCAATCTGTTCTTCAATTAATTTATCATCAATAAGTTCAAAAAGTAATTCAGGAGTATTTAATTGATGTCCTGATTTTATTAAATCATTTTTTAAACTATCCTCCCAATCAAGGTTTGATAGGTTCAATAAATTTTTAAGTTTTTCACTCGTAAAAGGTAAAAATACTTCGCCCAATATTGCAGAAACTCCACATAATTGAATTGCATAATACATTATAGTTTTAACTCTTTCAGCATCGGTTTTTATTAATTTCCAAGGTTCGGTGTCGGCTAAATATTTATTGCCAATTCTTGAAATAGACATAAAATCTTTGAGTGCTTCGCGAAATTTATAATTTTCAATGTTTTTTTCAATTGAATTTTTAATTTTTACTATTTCTTCTTGAATTTCTTTTTCTAAGTCTGTAATTTTGCTTGGTATCGGAACTTTACCTCCGTAATATTTATGAGTTAATACCAATGCTCTATTTACAAAATTTCCATAGATTGCAACTAATTCATTATTATTTCTTGCTTGAAAATCTTTCCAAGTAAAGTCGCTATCTTTTGTTTCGGGAGCATTGGCACAAAGAACATAACGCAAAACATCTTGTTTATTCGGAAATTCTTCCAAATATTCGTGTAACCAAACCGCCCAATTCTTGGAAGTACTAATTTTATTTCCTTCTAAATTTAAGAACTCGTTAGCTGGCACATTTTCAGGAAGAATATAAGAACCTTCTTGTTTCAACATTGCGGGAAAAATAATACAATGAAAAACAATATTATCTTTTCCTATAAAATGTACAAGTTTTGTATCTTTATCTTTCCAATATTTTTCCCAGTCTTCTCTAAGTTCTTTTGTGGCAGAAATGTACCCAATAGGAGCATCAAACCAAACATATAAAACTTTATTTTCAGCTTCGGGCAAAGGTACTTTAACACCCCAATCTAAGTCTCGCGTAACTGCCCGTGGGAATAAGCCAGCATCTAACCATGATTTACATTGCCCGTAAACATTAGTCTTCCACTCTTTATGTTCTTCTAATATCCACTGCCTAAGCCAATTTTCATATTTGTCTAAAGGTAAATACCAGTGTTTAGTTTCTTTGAGAATTGGATTATTTCCACTAATTACAGAACGAGGGCTTATAAGTTCATCCGGGCTAAGCGAAGACCCACATTTTTCGCACTGATCTCCATAAGCGTCTTCAGCATTACACTTTGGACAAGTACCAATGATATATCTATCTGCTAAAAATTGTTTTTCTACCTCATCGTAAAATTGCTTAGAAGTTTTTTC
>CAYRQZ010000031.1:9852-12470 GCA_964426585.1 uncultured Bacteroidales bacterium
ACGTCTTGGTGTTTTAATCTTAAATATCTAACATAAATATCAGCCGGAACATAAACTCCCGCAAGATGCCCAATATGAACTGGACCATTTGCATATGGCAAGGCAGTTGTTACAGTATATCTTTTGAAATTTTTCATTTAAAATTATATTTTTTGCAAAATTATAAAAAAAGCACAAAAACCTAAATAAAAAAAGCCACTCAATACTGAATGGCTTTTTCATAATCAAATAATCTTTATTTTATCTTTCCTAATCTAGCTTTTACAGTTGTGGTAGATTTTGTAAACAATATTGGAATACCTGTTATTTTAGTCTCATATTGAGGATAAAAAACAACATCATAGCCTTCATTTTTTTCCATTACATCCCATAAAGCGTAAGCTTCAGAACCATATAAAGGCAGATTTCCAATTACAGGAATGCTAAGCAAGCCTGCGTCAATAGCTCCTGTTTTTCTTACAAATAAATGAGCCCAGTCAACACCTAAAATTCGGGTTTGAACTCCTTCTCCAACTACCTGTTGTGAAAAACTAAAATCATCTTTCTTAAACTCCACATAATTATTAGGAGTTTTCATAACTTTACTAGTGTAATTGCAACCAGTAAAGCCAATAGCAAAAATGACAACTAAAGAAACTAAAAATACTCTTCTTTTCATAATAATAAATTTTAAATGTTTATAATAAGCAAATATACAAATATTTTTAATTACTTTACAAAAAGTTAAAATATTTTTTAATTTTGTTGAAAAATAACTAAAATAAGTTTAGTTGTATTTTTGAATGATATATTTTATGAAAAAACCAGAATATTTAAAAAAAGGTGATAAAATTGCAATTATAAGTCCTGCTGGAGCAATAAATCCAATTTTTATAGATTCCGCTGTAGAATTAATAAAATCTTATAATTATCAGCCTATTGTTTTTTTAAATGCTAAAAATAAATATTTCCAGTTTGGAGCAAGCGATTCAGAAAGGCTGTGTGATTTGCAAAACTCGCTTGACGACAAAAGCATTAAAGCCATTTTATGTTCTAGAGGTGGTTATGGCTTAATTAGGATTTTGGATAAAATTGATTTTTCTAATTTTTTGAAAAATCCAAAATGGATAATTGGTTTTAGCGATATTACAAATTTACATATTGCCCTAAATAATATGAAAACTATGAGTATTCACGGACTTATGGCTAAGGCAATGCACGAAAATCCCGATATACAAGCTGTGAAAAATATTTTTAAAATTTTAAATAATGAAAGAACTCAAATTATTTGCAATAATCACGAATTAAATCGTAAAGGATCAGTAAAAGCTGAAATTATAGGCGGAAATTTATCAATTATTTACAGTTTGCAGGGTACTAAATTTGAAATTAACACAGAAAATAAAATTCTTTTTATTGAAGATTTGAATGAATATTTATATCATTTGGACAGAATAATAAAAAGTCTAAAATTTGCAAAAAAATTTGATAAGCTTAAAGCCCTAATAGTTGGTGGATTTACAGAAATGAAAGATAATCCAAATCCTTTTGGAAAAAATGCTTATGAAATTATTTATGAGCACATTTCCGAATTTAACTTTCCTGTTTGTTTCGATTTTCCTATTGGACATATAAATAATAATATGCCAATAATTTGTGGAGAGACATATAATCTCGAAATTGACGAAGAAGTGAAACTATTTTTTTAAAATCATTATTAAAGCTTTTTTGCATTTTATTTGTTTGCCGCAAGTTTTTCTGTTTTTTTCTTTTATTTTTGCAAAACTTATGGAGTATAATTCAAATATAAAATGTGAAGTTTGTGGAAATAACAATGTTGATAAATTTTCTTTAAAATTTTCAAGACAAGATTTTAAAGTTGTGCATTGTAATATTTGTGAATTTGATTTTATTCCTCAATACTACCGAAAAGATATCCCTTACGAAAATTATCGCGATGAGGCTGTTTTAGAGTCGGTACGCAAAGGAAATAATTATATAAAATTTCGAAGACATAAAATTAGGATAGAACTAATTAAGAAATTTCAAAAATCAGGAAAACTTTACGATGTTGGTGTTGGTTGGGGACATTTTTTGCATACTGCACAAACTTTAGGCTTTGAAAGCTCAGGTGTTGAAATTTCTGAGTTAATGCATCATTATGCTTGCAAAGATTTAAAGCTAAATGTTAGTCATAATGATTTTTACAACTTAGATTTAGCTGAAAATTCTTTTGATATTGTAACAATGTGGGACGTGCTAGAACATATTTCGGAACCCTCAAAAGCAGTCGAAAAAGTAAATTATATTTTAAAAAAAGATGGGTATTTTGTTTTGCAAGTCCCTCAAATAGATTCTAAAGTAGCAAAAAGACAAAAACAAAATTGGTCTATGATGTCAATTGAACACATAAATTATTTTTCAAAAAGTAGTATCAAAACACTTTTGAAAAATCAAGGCTTTGAAGTCATAAAATATAAATCCTCGTATGAACTAAAACTCTTTTTAATGTTTACTGTTTTACCATGGTTGAAACGTAATAAAACGAAAAGTGCAGATAAACCCAAAATTACTAATGCCGAAAGACAAAATTTTTTCAATAAATTTACAAAAATTCCTAAACCATTTATTTGGTTAGG
>CAYRQZ010000031.1:12570-20897 GCA_964426585.1 uncultured Bacteroidales bacterium
GAAGAAAGTTTAAATAGACTTGTTGATTCTGGATTTAATATTGGAATCATGAGTTCAAATTCTCTTGCTAATATTAATACTTTTCTAACAAACAATTCATTAATCGAATTATTTGATTTTATACACTCTGGAAAAAACATTTTTGGGAAAGATAAAGTTATTTCAAAAATTCTATCAAAATATAAAATTAAGAAAGATTGTGTTGTTTATGTTGGCGATGAGCATAGAGATATAGAGGCTGTTAAAAAAATAAATATCCCCATTATTTCTGTATCTTGGGGAATGAACTCTCGTCAATTATTAGAAAAATATAGTCCTAATTGTATAATCGACCAACCAAGCGAATTATTTGAAGCTGTAAAATCAATTTTATAAAAAATGGTGAATATTTTCTAATACTCACCATTTTCAAATTCAATTTTCTTAAAATTTCTATTTTATTACTTTGAGTTCTTTGCCAATTTTTTCGAAAGCCGAAATAGCTTTATCTAAGTGTTGGGTTTGGTGTGCAGCAGAAAGTTGCACTCTAATTCTAGCTTCGCCACGTGGAACAACAGGAAAAGAAAAGCCGATAACATAAATTCCTTCATCTAAAAGTTTTGTTGCAAAATCTTGTGCTAATTTTGCGTCATACAGCATAACTGCGCATATAGCCGAAGCAGTAGGTTTAATATCAAAACCTAATTTGCTCATTTTTCCCATAAAATAATCTGTATTTGCATGGAGTTTATCTTGCAAATCGTTTGTTTCGCTCATCATGTCAATCATTTTAATTCCTGCAGCAGCAACTAATGGTGGAATTGAGTTTGAAAATAAATAAGGTCTTGATTTTTGGCGTAACATTTCTATTACTTCTTTTTTGCCTGTGGTAAATCCACCAATAGCACCGCCAAAAGCCTTACCTAAGGTTCCTGTAATAATTTCAACTTTTGATTTAAGATTAAAATGTTCTGTAAGCCCACGACCTGTTTTGCCTACAACTCCAGCAGAGTGAGACTCGTCAACCATAATCAAGGCGTCATATTTATTAGCAAGTTTATAAATTTTATCTAAAGGGGCAACATTTCCGTCCATAGAAAAAACACCATCAGTAACAATAATTTTAAACCTTGCGTCTTTAGCTGCTATAAGCTGATTTTCCAAATCTTCCATATCAGCATTTTTATATCTAAATCGCTGAGCCTTAGACAGCCTAACGCCGTCAATAATAGAAGCATGATTTAAAGAATCACTAATAATAGCGTCTTCTTCGCCAAATAAAGGCTCAAAAACACCACCGTTAGCATCAAAACAAGCTGCGTAAAGAATGGTATCTTCTGTTCCAAAAAACTCAGCTATTTTTCTTTCTAATTCTTTATGCAAATCGCCAGTACCACATATAAACCTAACAGACGACATTCCATATCCGTGAGTGTCTAATGCCTCTTTGGCTGCCTCTATAAGTTGTGGGTTATTCGATAAACCTAAATAATTATTTGCACAAAAATTTAAAACCTTTTTTCCGCTGCTAACTTCAATTTCAGCACCCTGAGGAGAAACGATTACTCGTTCCGATTTATAAAGACCCGCTTCTTTAATTTCAGAAATTTCTTTTTCTAAAAATTTTTGATAATTTGAATACATAAATATTATAATTTTTGATTTTTACACTAAAATTTCAACAAACAAAATTATATAAAACTTATGAAAAGTAAAAACTTAATTTGCATTATTTTAAACTTGACAAACCTATCATAGCTAAAGAAGTGCAATTTACTAAAACTATACTTAAATTCAATGCCCTCTATGGGGAAATACAAAATTTAACAAGTTTTTACTTTATTAAATAGTGCAACGAACCGTTGCACAAATTGCATGGAGAAGCAATATAACTTTATTGGATAAGCCAAAAGACCCTAACTTGCGCCTTTGGTATGCCCACAAAGCAATTGAAAAAGGTATGGGGAGAGCTATGTTAGCTTTTCAGATCGAAGGCAAACTACATTTGAGAGATGGAAGTGAAGTCTCTAATTTTAAACAAGCATTTAAAGACCCATATATTTTTGATTTTGTTGGTAATGTTACATATATCCGAAAAAGAGGATTAGAGCAATCTTTAATTGATCATATTCAAAAATTTTTCTTAGAATTAGGCAAGGATTTGTGTTTGTAGATAGGCAAGTTCATTTAGGATTAGGCAATTTCGACAACTATCTTGACTTACTATTTTATTATATAAAGTTAAAATCTTATGTTGTTGTAGAATTAAAATCTGGAGATTTTGACCCTGGATTTATTAGCAAGCTAAATATGTATTTGAATATAGTTAACGACAGCTTGTGTCAAGCAGACGATAATCCAACAATTGGTCTTTTATTAGTAAAAAAAAATAGGTGAAAGTGAAGTTTACAGAAAAAAAATATTCATTTATGCTTATGTCTTTAATCTTCCTTTTGTTTAGAATAATTATTGTAACTTTGCAAAAAGACAAAAAGTATGGCTATTTTTAAGATTATTGTTTTTATATTTTTTTCTATTTTTTTAACTCCTTGTATTGCTCAGTCTTATGACAGTGTTTTTATTAATTGCCCAAATAGATTTATTACAAATTACTCTTTTCCTATCGAAATAGAGTTTTATAATAAAGGAGAACTAGTTCATATTGATAAAGAAATTTTTTTATCATACTCCGAATTTGAGTCAAAGCTTGTAAAGATAAAGCATGGCAAAGGTAGCACTAAAATTAAATTAAATCTTGATGAAGATGCTATTATTTCGGTTAATGGAAGTGATTTTTCTAAAATTATTTTGAAAGATATTCAAGAAAACATTGAATTATCAGGAAATTTTAATGAAGATTTAGTTTTAGAAGAAAATAAAAATTATTATATATCTTCTGACCTAATAATAGCCGAAGGAAATGAATTAATTATTAAGCCAGGAGTTATTGTTTTTATTAAAAAAAACGCAAATATTGTAGTAAATGGTAAAATTTTATGTGAAGGAACTATTTCAAACCCCATTGTTTTTACTTGCGCCGAGCACAATAATTTTTGGGGTGGAATAATAATTAATAATTGTGTAGATACATCATTTATTAAACATAGTTTTTTCATTAATGGGGGCGGAAATAATGAACATGTTTTTGGACATTCAGATTCTCAAGCTTTAGTTTTTGTAAAAAACAGTAATATAGACCTTAGCTTCTGCTATTTTATGGATAATATTGGGAAAGCTCTGGGAAGTTCAAATTCAATTTTAACAATTAAAAATTGTTTTATATCTCGTTGTGATACAGGAGCAGAATTTATTACTAGCAAAGTCGAAGCAGATTCTTGTTATATTATGTTTATTCCCGACGAAGATGGCATTGTTGATGACGATGACAATGACGGTTGGTACTTTAATGCCACTCATAGTTCGGGTGAGGAAAGCTTTATAAAAAATATTTATATTTTTAATACAGAAGATGACGGCATAGACCAAAATGGAGCTAAACTCAGAGTTGAAAATTGCTGGATAGAAAACTGTTGTCACGAAGGTATTGCATGTTCGAATAAAAATTATGTTAATATTTATAATTCGGTGTTTAAAAATTGTAAGCAAGGCGTAGAGAATGGATACGGAAAAGCAAATGTTAGTGTAGACCATTGTTTGTTTTTAAATAATGAAGTAGGAGCTCGTTTTGGTGATGAATATAATATTTTATCCGAAGGAAAATTTAATATTACAAACTCTGTTTTTTATAATAACAATGTAAATATTTTAATTTACGACCCTCAGCTAGATGATTCATCTGCTAATAGCCTTTTTGTTTATTATTCATTAACAAATACTGTTGCTTATGACAATAAGAATAATTGTATTGCAGGGATTCCAATTTTTAATTCTGATTATACTTTAGCTGCTTCATCGCCTGGATATTTGGCTGGAAATGACCAATTAAGTATGGGGCTAGTTTATTCAATAACTGAAATACAGTCAGTTTATTCTAAAGAAAACTTATGTTTTTACCCTAACCCAGCTTATGATTATATAAATATTCTTATAAAAGATACCGTTTTTAATCAGTATGAAGTTTCAATTTTTAGCATTTCCGGACAAAAACTTAGAACTTGGAAATTTGAAAATTTTTCAAATGAAAATTATATAAATATCAACATATCTGACATTAAATCAGGAGTATATCTAATTTGCCTTTCAAGTATTGAAACAAATATTTATGCGAAATTAATAATTAATAATGATAAATAAACAGAAAATAATTTGTCTTATTTTACTAATATGCTTTTTAAGTCTGCATGTTAAAGCTCAGCAAATCAAAGAATATTTTATTGAGTGCAAGCAAGAAGATTTTCAATACATTTATTCTAATTACAAAAAAGATATATACATACCTATTACATTAACATTTGAAAATAAAACTTATGAAAATGTTAAAATGCGTATTAGAGGAGACGGCTCAAGATCTTTACCTAAAAAATCATTGAAAGTTAAAATTGACAATGACGATATTAATGGAATAAAAGTTTTTAATTTTAACGCAGATTATGAAGATAAAAGCTATATACAAGCTTATATTACTTCAAAATTAATGAGAGAGTCGGGAACAAATTGTTTTAAAACTGAGCATGTTAGACTTTACTTAAATAAGAAGTACTTAGGCTTGTATGTTTATGTCGAAAATATTGACTCTGATTTTTTAGAAAATAATGGTTTTATGCCAAACGGGAATCTTTATAAAGCAAGTATTGATGGTGCTAGCCTCAGTCGTTTCGATAATGTATTTTATCACTGGGAACAAAAAACAGGAAGTGGAAATAAAGAAGATTTACAAGAATTAATATTTCAATTAGATACTATTTCTATTGAAAATTACAAAACTTTCTTACAAGAAAAATTTGACTATTCTGCATTAATAAACATTTTATCATTAAACTTACTTACCAGTAATCATAGCACATATTATCACAATTATTATCTGTTTCACGACACAGGGGGCTCGGGAAAATGGTATATGTTCCCTTGGGATTTAGATAAAACTTTTTTATACTACGAAGCTACTTTTGATTATTATCATACCTCTAAATTCTGGGCTCCCGACAATCCTTTAATGGAGCTGGCTTGTTTATCTCCGGAAGTACTTTCCGATATTATTGAAAGAGTTGATAGTTTACATCATAATTTTGTAAACAACAATAATATAAGCCCTTGTATTGATAGCCTGACAAACCTTTTGTATTATTCGGTCTTTGAAGATAGTACCGACAATATTTTTGATATGTCAGAATGGATAAATTTAATGAATAAAAGCAAAAATAAATTAAACATAAGATATAATGAACTAAAAAAACAATTTGCTGAAAATTTAAAACCATTTCGACTTCAAAGAACAAAAAATGTTTACAAGACAAAAGAGCAAATAGATTTTAAATGGACAAAATGCGAAAATCCGAAAGGAGATCAAGTTAAATATAGACTATATATTGGTTTGAATAATGACTTAGAAAATTCTAATTCCACAATAATAATAAATGATATTATAGACACTGTCTATTCTTTTACTGCCAACCTTAGTCCTGGTAAATATTATTATAAACTCGTTGCTTATAGTTCTAATAAATCTGCAGAAGCCTTTGATAATTATAATATTTTTTTTGTTGACGACACTGACCCAAAAATTGTAATAAACGAAATAAATTATAATAGCCATCCAAGTTACGATAGCGGACAATGGATAGAATTATTCAATTACTCCGAAGATAGCATTGACATTTCTAACTGGTGTTTTTCTGGAGACAACGACATGCAAAAATATAAATTTAGTAAGGGTACAATTATCCCTGCTAATTCTTTCATTATTTTGTCAAACGACATCGAAAAATTTACAATGTTTTTTCCCAATTTGAACTGCGAATTGCATAATTTTAATTTTAAAATTAATAGATCAGGCGAATTATTAAGACTATATAATAATTTAGGGCGTTTAATTGATTCTTTACACTATTCGCCATACAGCCCATGGCCATCACAAGCCAACAAAATGGGTTCAAGCTTAGAATTGATAAACCCCGAATTAGACAATTCAATAGCTCATAATTGGACTTCATCAATTAGGTATGGCTCGCCTTGTAATGAGTCTCAAACTATAGATACTCTTATCGAAAACAAAAGAGATTCGTTATTGATAGCTTACCCCAATCCTTTTTCAGAGTCTTGCCATATATCGTATTTTGCAAAACATGCTATGAATATTCTAATAAATATTTATGATATTTCTGGAAAAATTGTTTTTACTAAACAACATTTTCCACTTTTATCAGGTTTTTATACCTTTACTTGGGATGCTAGTAATTTCAATAAAGGAGTATATTTTATTTCGTTAATAGAAAATAAAATTATGTTAAAAACAATTCGTGTAGTGTTAATAAAATAGCAACACTTTAGACATAAATAATTTCAAATAAAAACAAAGATTACATAAATTTACTTTTTTAAAATTTTATAGTATTTTTACATTTATAATAATTATATTATGAAATTAGCAATAATTGGAGTAACGGGCATGGTTGGCACTACCATATTGAAAATATTAGAAGAGTTAAACTTTGAATTTGATGAATTAATTCCAGTTGCCTCTGAAAAATCTATTGGAAAAAAAATTCAGGTTTTTAATAAAGAATATGAAGTTGTTGATCTTGCTAAGGCGTTAAGTCTAAAACCTGATATTGCAATTTTTTCAGCAGGCAAAACAGTATCTTTAGAATGGGCTCCAAAGTTTGCACAAGAAAATTGTTATATAGTCGATAATTCTTCGGCTTGGAGAATGGAAGAAAATGTTCCTTTAATTATTCCAGAAGTTAACATTTCTATTCTCCAAGATTATAATAAAATTATTGCTAACCCAAATTGTTCTACAATTCAATTAGCTATAGTTTTATGGCCACTACATTTACGCTACGGACTAAAACGCATTATTGTTTCAACCTACCAATCGGTTACCGGTACCGGACACAAAGGAGTCAATCAATTGAAAGCCGAAAGACTTGCTCAAAAACCCCAAATTATGGCTTATCCTCATCAAATTGACTTAAACTGTATTCCTCAAGGAGGAGAATTTTTAGAGAATAATTATACCGAAGAGGAAATGAAATTACTATATGAAAGTCGAAAAATTTTGGCTATACCCGATTTAAAACTAAGCTCTACTGTTGTTAGAGTTCCTGTTTTTGGCGGACATTCTGAAGCTGTAAATATTGAGTTTGAAACCGAGTTTGAAATTTCTGAACTCAAAAATATTTTAGAAGAATCTATGGGTATTAGTTTAGTTGACAATCCGCAAAAAAATCAATATCCAATGCCTATAAATTCTGAAAACTCAAATTTTGTATTCGTTGGGCGAGTGCGAAGAGATGAATCCTGCAAAAATGCTTTAAATTTGTGGATAGTTGCTGATAATTTACGCAAAGGTGCAGCAACAAATGCAGTGCAAATAGCTCAATATATTAGTGATAATTTTATTAACTGATGGTTAAAAGAAAAAAATCAAAAAAGAATAAAAGAAATAAAAGATTATTTTGGATTTTTATTTTAATCATTCTAAGCATATCTGTTTATTGGTATTATGAAGATCTTTATCAATTAATATTCCCCGGGCAACATATTAAAGGCAATTATACAAATTTAAAAGTTAAACTTCACGATTATTCTGTTTTTGGAATAGATGTGTCGCAGTACCAAGAAGAAATTGACTGGGAAAAACTTAGTTCCCAAGAAAAGCCATCTTTTGTTTTTATTAGAGCTAGTGCAGGAAAAAATTTTAAAGATACAAAATTCGATTATAACTGGTCGGCAGCAAAAAATCATGAAATAATTAGAGGGGCTTACCATTATTACCGTCCAAACGAAAATAGCAAAGAGCAAGCAGAAATTTTTATTACTACTGTTAACTTGTCAGAAGGCGACCTCCCCCCTATTCTAGATATTGAAAAATATAGTAAAGTTCAAGATTTACCGAAGTTAAAAAATGCTTTGTTAAATTGGTTATTAATTGTAGAAGAACATTACCAAGTTACGCCCATATTATATACTTATAATAAATTTTATTTGAATACTTTTGCACGAGACAAGCGTTTCGATAAATATCTTTTATGGATTGCATGGTATAATGTGAAAGACAAACCTGATAAAATTTCCAAACAATGGTTGTTTTGGCAATTTACAGATAAAGCTAGAATTAAAGGTATTAAAGGGGACGTAGATATGAATGTTTTTAACGGGAATTTAAACGACCTTGAATTGTATAGAATAAAAAAATTATAACAATAATAACTGCTAATCAAAGCTTT
>CAYRQZ010000031.1:20997-26487 GCA_964426585.1 uncultured Bacteroidales bacterium
AAAGAAAATTTATCTTTGAATTTTAAAAATGGTTTTTCATAAAAATTATAACTAACATAGCTTATAATAATTGTAAATGCTAAAGCCAATGCTGTTTCTAGAAAAAATATTTGCCAAAACGAATGATTAATTTCTAAAATTCTAGTTATATTTATTGCGATTAAAATTCCAATAAAGTGCAAGGTGTATAAACCATAAGAAATAGTTCCCAAATAACTTGCTTTTTTAAATTTAGACATTTTAAAAAAAGAGTTTTTTGCATAATTTTGTTCTAAAATTATCAATAAAATAACAGTTGAAATGATTAGTCTTTCAATCACTAATGTGATAGAATTCCAATAAAACAAATTACGCCTAAAAAAGAAAATTGTAAAAAACAACAAATAAATCAATAGTATTTCACCTTTATTAAGATTCTTAATTTTTTTTAATAGAAAATTAGTGTTTGTAATTAACCAAGCTCCCATAGCTCCCATAGCCATATCGCCAATACATGATAATGTATGATTTTCAAAAAGCATTCCTTGGTTAGGGTTTGTTAAATTTATTGTTCTAAAAGCAATACTGGCTGTAATAATACTTAAAAACACTATCCAATATTTTTTGACAGGAAAGAAAGATAAAAGTAAAGGCCAAATTAGATAAAATTGCTCTTCAATTGCAACACTCCATAAAACACCTAAAGTAGAAGCATCAGGCAAGCCCTTTTTAATCATGTCGAAATTACTTAAAAAAGATAAATAATAATAAATATTTGCTGTTTCATTTGGGGTTTGACCAAAATAAGTTTTTAAAATGGGAAATATCCAAAATCCAAAAATAACACTAATAAAATATAGCGGCCATATTCTAAGAATGCGTCTAATCCAAAAAAAAGGAACATTAATTTTACCTTTTAGGCTTTTCTCTCTAATCAATAAATAAGTAATAAGAAATCCACTTAAAACGAAGAAAAAATTTACTCCTAAATTACCATTGCCAAAAACGCCTTTTTTTATAAAATAATAATATTCTGTGTTTTTAATTTCAATAAACTCGGTATGAAAACTATGGTAGAAAAAAACAGCCATAAAGCAAAAAAATCTTAACCCGTCAAGGTTTTCAAAAAATACTCTATCTGTTTTTTGTGAATTATAATTAAAATCTGTTTTCAAATTCCTTTTACTTCAAATAACCCCCAAAATTATTTATTTTTCTTATTTAAACAAGTACAACTTATGAAAAAAAATTAAAATATTCAAAATATTGTTTAAATGGTTTTTTTTTGGCAAATAAATAAAAAGAATCTCTTATTTTTACAAGTCAACATTATTTTTTAATTTTGTTGAAAATTTAAAAAGTGATAATATACGAAGATAGAGATTTTCCATTTATTAATATTACAGCCTTTGATATCCTTGTTATCTTATTGGTTTTAGTTTTAGTTTTCTTTTTTGCAAGATTTAAGACAAATAAATACAAAACCACGGCTGCGTATAGGTATTTTCAGAATGCTTTATTAATAAAGTTGTTATTCTGCCTAATATATGCTTTAAGTGTAATGTTTTTTTACCCTGGTGATAGCTATGGCTATTTTAAAAGCATAAATGTGTTTAATAAATTGCTTTTTCAAGACTTTGGCCAATATTTTGATATTTTATTTTTTGGAAATAAACCCGAGTACTTTTCTTATTTTAATTCTAATACTGGTTATCCTTTTCACTATATGTGGCGCGATCCTAATTCGGTATTTGTTGCCAGATTTTATACTCCATTTATGATTTTTTCACATAATTCATACTTATTAAGTTCTATAATTGCTGGATTAATTGGATTTACAGGAATTTGGAAACTTTATAAAACATTGTGCAAAATATATCCTGGGATCGAAAAACAATTGGCTATTGCTGTTTTGTATTTTCCTTCATTAATTTATTGGTCATCAGGAATATTAAAAGATACACTTACTATTTCTGCCATAGGCTGGATAATTTATGCCTTTTATGAGTTTTTTATTTTAAAATCCTTTAAACTAAAATATGTTCTTTATCTTTTTATAGCATCAACAGTTATTATACAAATTAAGGCTTATATTTTTGCTGCTTTACTTCCGGGTTTGTTTATTTGGGTATTTTTTAGGCAAATTAAAACTATAAAGTCCCAGGTTTTAAAAATTTTAATAGCCCCTATCATTTTGCTTGTTTTAGTATTCGCTTTTAGTTTTTTAATGAATAAAGTGTCTAAATCTATGGGAGATTATGGCGATTTAGACTCCAGTTTAAAAAGAGCACAAATTATCCAGCAGGATCTTATACGTTCAGAACAATATGGGCATAATTTTTATGATATAGGAAAATTTGAAACCACTCCTTTAGGAGTTTTAAAAATGTTTCCCAAAGCTACAATATCTGGTATATTTAGACCTTTTGTTTGGGAAGCACGAAATCTTTTTGTTTTACTAGCTGCTTTCGAATCTTTATTTTTACTTTTATTTACTTTTTATATTTTTTTTAAAACTGGATTTATTAAAGTTATTAAAACTACCTTTTCTGAACCTTTCTTAATTTTTTCTTTGTTTTTCATTATTATATTCGGATTTGGAATTGGCCTTGCCTCAGCTAATTTTGGAGCTTTAGTTAGATATAAAATACCATTACTGCCATTTTATATGGCGAGTTTGTTTATTATAAGGCATTTGAATTTTATAAACTTAAAAAAAGATGATCAAGCAATAACATAAAACACTTATTGTTCCTGATGCACTGTGATATGTATGATATGTAATCTGGAAAACTTTGTGTTCTCTGAGCTTGTAAAATCAGGATTTAATGCAGGGTTACCACTAAATTATTATTTCTTACGTGATTCAAAAGGTATAGAAGTAGATTGTGTTTCTGAAAAGGTTAATAATGTAAATTTACTTGAAATTAAAATGTCTGCTACCTTATCTCAATCACATTTTAACAATTTAAAGTCGGTAAAACAACTCTTCCCAAAAACCACAGATTATGTAATTTATTCAGGTAAGCAAGAGCCCATTTATCAGCAAGTTCAATTTTTTAATTGGAAAAACATTGATAAGTATAATTAAAATAAATAATTAAGAGAGTATAAAATTAATTGCAAAGATGCGTGTAATTTTGCAGCGTGATTGCAAATTTGTGCCAAATGATTATGAGTCTGTTGTAATCAGGGATATAATAAAGCCTGAGTTTTGATAATGCATTAATTTGCGGAAGAATTTTGTAATTATATCAATATCTCGTCTTGTTTATAATTATGTTTTTACAAAACAGGAATACAATTCTATATTAGGAAAGAAGTTATGATAAATGTGTTATCTTCCACTACAAAGCGTTAACATTAAATGCATTAAAAAAAACACATACAATTTTTGGAATAAATAAAAATTTAGTTTTTTTTATTTTTTATTCTTTTATAGGTGTTATAAGCAAACTCGATAAGCCATTTAGAATTTGGAAAATCTTTAAATGTTTTGGGAGGTAAAGCGAGGTATGAGTTAAATTTTTCTATGCTTATTTCTAATTTATTTGCAATAAACTTTTTATCATTTTCTACTTGACTTTCAATATAAATTGGATTTTGTAACATTTCTAAAGCCTTTTCCCTAGAAATAATACCTGCACAAATGTGAGAAGAAAGTGTAGCTCTTCGATAGTCCATATTATATTTTGTTGGCATTAAATAAGATTGCAAGAAAGCTGTAATTTTAGACTCATGGTGTTTGCCACCATAAGATTCCCATCCGTAATTTTCAGTTAAAAACTCTTTTATCAAATCTTTATTGTATTCAATATAGTTTAAAGGATAATAAGTTTTAATTCCTTTAATAAATTTATAATAAAAACTTCCATACAAACCTACTTTTGGTATTTTTTTAATTTTTATTTTGCCATATTTTTTTACTATATACTTATATAATTTTGTATCTAAATAGACATGATAGCCCCATTGTAAAGGCAAAATACCTTCGCCTGCAAAATTCCAACCTGAAAATATAAATGGGATATTATATTTTACAGCTATTTTATAATTTACAGCGGCAATAGCAATATCTGTAGGCATTTCCAAGTCAACAATTGATGATTTTAAAAAAGCTATTTGTATTTTTCTAAACTCATCCCAATCGAGTTTATATTCTATATAATCAAAACCTAGATGGTCGACTATTTTCTGAACATTTTGTTCAGATATTTCTGTATTCCAGCCGTTATTTATATGAAGTAGTAGGGGATTAAGCCCATATTCTTTGCATAAATGAGCCACATAACAGCTGTCTACACCGCCACTAATTCCAACCACACAATGATATTTTTTATTATTTGCTTTATTTTTCACATTATTTAAGATAGCCTCCCATTGATTTTTTGAAATCTTAGGTTTATAAGCATGTTTACTAAGCGTATCTAAATAATTTGTGCAATGGTTACAGTATCCTTTTGCATCGAAAATAATGTCAGGGTCGCTTGTATCCATTAAGCAACGGGAGCAAATTTGATAGTTTTGTTTTTCCATATTAGAGTTTAAAAATAAAACTAATTTTTAATATTCTTTATGATTTCGGATAGTTTTTGCGTTTGTTTTTTCCTTGAATAATTTTCTACATTTATTGAGTTGCAAACGATTTTTCCTTTTTCTTTAAATTCTTTTAATAACTCATCTAATGCTTGTAGTAAATGAGAAGAGTTTTCAACAATTATTCCGGAATTGGTTTCTTTTATTAATTCGGCTTGAAGAGAATTGCTTAAACCATCAATTTCTTTTAAATTATAATGTCTTTCTTTAAGTAAATTAGCTTGTTCATCATCAGTATAACATAATAAAATTTTTCTTTTAACAGCTAAATAGTCATATATTTTTGTACCCATTACAGAGTAATCATTAAAAAGTAATAACGCATTATTTTTAGATAAATCAGCTATTAAATCAGAGTTGGGCATGCGAGAATAAATATTTACCATGCTTTTAATAATCGGACATTTTGTTTCAATAATATTTTTGATTTCTGCTTCATTATTTATACCATAAAAATTCAGGTTTATTTCAACATTCCTTTCTTTCACAAACTTTTCTATGTTTTTTAAAAAACTTTCAAAAGGATGCCATTTGTAAATGGTACCAACAAAGCCAATATTTAAAACAGTTCTGTTTTGCTCAACTTCTTTTGTTATTTTTAAAATTTCATTATCAAAACCATTGGGAATAATATAAAAAAGTGAGCTTTTTAAATTTGAGGATATGTGTTTAGCTAAAAAATTAGATACCGTTGTTATGAAAGAGGTGTTTTTTAAATACTTTCTTTCAAAATACGCATATGTTTTTTTTAACAAAAGATTTGGACAGCGTTTTTTACTTTGTGTCCACGGGTCCCTATAATCTGCTATCCACGGAATGTTAAATTTTTGACTTAATTTTTTTGCAAAATAAAAGAGAACAAAAGGTTCACCTGTGGCAATAATGCAATCAACTTTATTTTCTTTTAGATATTTT
>CAYRQZ010000032.1:0-26219 GCA_964426585.1 uncultured Bacteroidales bacterium
TTTAATATTCTATTCCTTTTCTTGCCTCAACGCCTTTTGTGTAATAGTGTTTTATTTCCTTTATTTCGCTTACTAAGTCTGCAATATCAATTAATTCTTGAGGTGCATAGCGCCCGGTAATTATTATTTCGAGATTATCGGGACGTGATTTTATGAGTTTTAAAAAATTTTCGAGTGAAAACAAATTATAATAAAGAGCTATATTTGCTTCATCTAAAACTAAAATGTCGTATTCTTCTGATTGAATAATTTTTTCAATTTCTAAAAGTCCTTCTTGAGCAATTTTTATATCTGCTTTTGTTGGCTCGTTATAAATAAAACAATCTAAACCATATTGCTTAATAGTAATTTGTGGAAGAAATTTATTTATAGCCTCTATTTCGGAATATGGTTTTCCTTTTATAAATTGTGCAAAAAACACTTTTTTACCAGCACCGCAAGCTCTTAAAGCCAAACCAAGTGCGGCTGTGGTTTTGCCTTTGCCATTTCCTGTATATACATGCACATACGACTTCATTATATTTCAAACGAGATTATTTTCTAATTTCTCTAAATGCTTTTTCAATAGTTTGAGATATCTCTTCAAATAACTCATCTTCTTTTTTATTTCCGTCAAAGCTTGATAATTTTTCTTGCTGTTTATAAAAATCAATAATCCTTTGACTTTTCTCTTCATAATTTTCTAAACGATAAATTATTGTTTCAGAGTTCATATCATAGATTCTTGCTTTTTTAGTTTTTGCACGATTTGTTAATCTTTTTAGTGATTGTAAAGTTGAAGTTTTAATTTCGACAACTAATGAAATTGACGCTTCTTGTTTTTTTAATAATCCGCCCAAAATATAAGATTGTACTAATGTTGAAGGAAAGCCTTTAAAGAGAAAGCCTGTGCCACAATTTGTGTTACAAATTTCTCTTTCCAATAATCTAATTGCAATATCATCGGGAACAAAATCTCCGGTTTCTAAATATGGTTTAGCAATTTTTCCTAATTCGGTTTGGTTTTCAATTTCTTTTCTAATCATTTCGCCTGTAGAAATATATTTCATATTAAATTTCTCGGCTATACGTTTGGCTTGTGTTCCTTTACCAGCTCCAGGAGGTCCTAAGAAAATAACATTTAATAAAGTTTTCGATAAAATTTCTTCAATATTAGAAGTTAGTCTTTCAAAAACATTATTAATATCACCAATTCCGTCTATGGCATAAAATTTATTTTGTTGTTTATAAAAATCAATAACTGGAATAGTTTTGTTATCATATTCTCTCAAACGATTTTCAATAATATCTCTTTTGTCGTCTGCTCTTTTTTCTTTTTCGGCTCTAAGCATCATCCTCGAAATTAACTCTGTGCGTGGCACTTCTAAGCTTATAAGAGCAGAAAGTTTTGTATTCATTTTAATTAAAAGACCATCTAAAATATAAGCTTGAGTATAAGTGCGTGGAAACCCGTCAAATAAGATGCCATTTGTATCGGGTTGCATTTTGATGCTATTTTCTATTATCTGGACAATAGTTTCGTCGCAAACTAAGCCTCCTTGTTCAATAGTTGATTTTGCCTTAAGACCAAGTTCAGTTTTATTTGCAATTTCGTTTCTTAAAATATCCCCTGTGGAAATATAAGTAAGGTTGTATTTTTCGGCTAACATTTTTGCCTGTGTGCCTTTCCCAGCACCCGGAGGTCCAAATAAAGCAATATTTAACATGTCTTATTATTTTTAATTATTCTTCAATTTTATAAATATGTTTTAAATTTCGTCCAAACCCATCATAGTCGAGTCCATATCCTACAATAAAATCATTAGGAATATCGAAACAAAAATAATCAATAGGGTGTACATTATTATAGGCGTTTGATTTATATAACAAACTTGCAATGTAAACTTTTTTTGGTTCAAAACCAATAATTTGTTTCATAATGTTTTCAATCGTTGTGCCTGTATCAATAATATCTTCTAAAATAACAACTGTTTGGCCACTTAAGTTCTCGTTTAAGCCTATTAGCTGTTTAATTTTTCCTGTTGATGAAGTGCCTTGATAAGAGGTCAATTTTAAAAAAGTGATATTACAATCAATATTTAAATTCTTGAAAAGCTCCGAAGCAAACATAAACGAACCATTTAAAATACCTAGGAAAATTGGTTTTTCTCCTTGCAAATCAGTATTCATTTTTTCGGCTAATTCCTTAATTTTATTTTCAATTTCCGTTTGAGAAATGAATACTTTAAACGTTTTATCGTTAATTTTTATTTTTTCCATAAATTCTTTTATAAGTAAATTATGTTTTCTAAAATAAATTTTAAATTTTATTGCAAAAATAACAAATACTTGTTTATTTTTACCAAGATATTTGTAAAACATAAAAAATTCTAATATGAAAGCTATTGTGAGCATAATTATGGGGTCGACTTCCGATTGGAAAATAATGGAAAAAGCTGCCCAACAATTAAATGATTTTAAAATTCCTTTTGAAGTTAATGCTTTGTCTGCACATCGTACCCCACAAGAGGTCGAACAATTTGCAAAAACTGCTAAGACTAGGGGAATAAAAGTTATTATCGCTGGTGCTGGTATGGCTGCCCATCTTTGTGGAGTTATCGCTGCTATGACAACAGTCCCTGTTATTGGAGTACCTATTAATGCAAGCCTTGATGGAATGGATGCTCTTTTGGCTATAGTTCAAATGCCTCCTGGTATTCCTGTAGCTTGCGTAGCTATTAATGCTGCTCAAAATGCTGCTATTCTTGCTGCTCAAATAATTGCACAAACTGATGAAGCCTTAAACGAAAATTTAACTAATTTTAAAGAAAATCTTAAAGATAAAATTGTTAAGGCAAATATTGAATTACAAGATTATAAATTTGAATATAGAGTTGTTTAATTTTTATTTATGAGAAAAATCTATTGTTTTTTGATTGTTTTTTTATTTTCTATTTCTGCTTTTGCGCAATCTTTTACTTATGTCGCTGGTGCTAGAGCAGCAGGAATGGCAAATGCCGGAATAACAAATATGGATGCTTGGGCAGTTTTTAACAACCCCGCAGCTTATAGTTTTTTAAATCAAAAACAAATTGGCATTTATTATGAAAACCGCTTTTTATTGAAACAAACAGGCTATGGTGCTTTAGCTTTTTCAACTCCTTTATTCGGCGGAAATCTTGGATTTGGGATTTCTCATTTTGGATATTCTAATTTTCAAAATGATAAATTTGCTCTCGGATATTCACAACAACTTTTTAGAGCCTTTTCCCTCGGTTTGCAATTAAATTATTTCTCGATTCGACAAGCCGAAGACTATGGAAACTACAATGCTTTAAGTTTCGAAGCAGGAATATTAGCTAAACCTAACGAAAATCTTTCAATAGGAGCTTATGTATTTAATCCAATTAATTTAGGATATTTCGAAGATGCTGACTTAAAAATGCCAATTTCTCTAAAATTAGGACTTTCATACTTTTTTAGCAAATCGCTACTTTTATCAGTCGAAACTGGAAAATCGATTAACGCTTATACACCAATTTTTAAAACTGGAATAGAATATCTTATTAATAATGAATTTGCTTTACGTGCTGGTTTAGCTCTTAAACCTGTTGAATATTCTTTCGGTTTAGGTTATAATACAAATTTTGATAATAATAAAATTTGTTTCGACTTAGCCTTTGCTTATAACCAAGTGTTAGGGTCAAGTCCAAAAATTTCGATTAGCTATGCGTTTTAAAATTTTAATAATATTTTTTAGCCTATTTTTTACTCTGTGCACTTTTGCACAAGAAGAAACGCTTGCTAGCTTAGATGAAATTATCGAAGAAATTGCGTCTAGTACTGATTATGAACTCGATTATACAACATTATTCCAATCTTTAGAAGAATATTATTATAACCCATTAGATTTAAACTCGGTAAACGAAACTGAATTGAAAAATTTGATTTTTTTAACAGAATTTCAAATTTATTCTATTGTTAAATATCGTCAAAAATATGGAAATTATAAAACTATTTATGAATTACAATTTGTTGACGGAATTGATATTTTAAGTTTAAAAAGAATTTTACCTTTTGTTACTATCGAAGATACGAAACCTGCAGAAATAAAAGATTTTCAAAAATTATTCGGCTATGGAAAACATACAGGATTAGTTAGATATCAAAGGCTACTACAAGAAAAATCTGGATATAAACAAATTGATGATAGCGTTTTAAGTGCAAACCCAAATAAAAATAGATATTTAGGTAGTCCCGACAAAATTTATTTTCGACATAATTATCAGTTTAAAGACAAATTATTTTACGGAATTACAGCTGAAAAAGATGATGGAGAACAATTTTTTAAAGGAGCTCAGAAATACGGTTTTGACTTTTATTCAGCTCATGTTCAAATAAATAAACTTGGTGTTTTTAAAAAAATTATTGTCGGCGATTACATTGCCCAATTCGGACAAGGCTTAACAATGTGGTCGGGTATGAGTTTTGGAAAAACTTCATCATCAACTAATGTTATAAGAAATTCGCGAGGAGTGAATAAATATAGCTCTGTAAATGAATCGGCATTTTTACGCGGACAAGCTGCAACTGTTGAGTTCGGAAAATTTAATTTTACAGAATTTGTTTCTTATAAAAGTTTAGATGCTGGTATTGATACAAGCCAAAATGTTGACTTCGATAGTGAAGAACATATTATTTCATCATTTTTAGAAACAGGTTATCATAGAACGCCTAACGAAATAGCGAAACGCAAAACTATTGATGAGTTTATTGCAGGAGGAAATATGAACTGGAAAGAAAAATACTTTAAAATTGGTGCCACAGGAGTATATTATTCATTTTCAAAGCCTCTTGGACAAAGAAATGAAGCATACAGGTATTTCGACTTTACAGGAACACAAAACGCAAATTTTGGAATTGATTATCTAGTAACACTGTCAAAAATTAACTTTTTTGGTGAAACTTCTATGAGTAGTAATTTGGGCTATGCAAGTTTGAATGGTGCTATAATAAATTTTGTCCCCGAATTTAATATGTCTGTTATTCATCGATATTTACGAGCAGATTATCAAGCTATATACGCCCAAGCCTTTACGGAAGGAGGTAAGCCTAATAATGAAACAGGTTTATTTATAGGTGCCGAATTATATCCTGTAAAACGTTGGAAAATTGATGCTTATTTCGACTCGTGGAAGTATCCTTGGCTCAGATATGGAGTAGGTGGTCCTTCTTCAGGAAATGAATATTTGTTGCAAGTTGCTCATTTTCCTCAGCGAAACTTAGAATTGTTTTTAAGAATTAAATATAAAACAAAACAAAAAAATGACCCCGAAACTTTAGCCGGGATTAAACCAATAATTGATTATGAAAACTCAAAGTATAGATTTCAAGTAAATTATTCGGCAAGTTCCGAGTGGAAATTAAAAACTAGAATTGAACTATCGCGTTATTCCATGAACAAAGAAGTAGACTGGGGATATTTATTGTATCAAGATATTGATTATAAACCTCAAAATTTGCCTCTAAAATTTAATTTCCGAATAGCAGTTTTCGAAACCGACTCTTATGATGCTCGTTTTTATGCTTACGAACCTGATGTTCTTTACGGATTTTCTGTTCCTGCATATTATGGTCGTGGTAGTAGATTAGTTTTTGTCGTAAAATATACTTTAAATAATCATTTCGATTTTTGGTTTAGAATTGCAAATACGTATTATTCTGACAAACAAAGTCTTGGTACTAGCTTAGATGCTATTGATGGCAATAATAGAACAGATATTAAACTTCAAATGAGATATAAGTTTTAAATGCAAATAGTTACAAAAAACGAGCATATTGAATTTTTAAGGAATAAAGTTCTTTTTAATGTGAAAACAGCTTTTTTAAATGAACAAATTATGTTTGGTTTTATGACAGCTGCACAAGCAATTGAAATTTTAGGTGCTTACTTGGATAGCAAGCCTTTGAGAGCAAAACAACAATCTTTAAAACGCTTCGGATTAGCAATAAGTCGATTATTCCCAAAAGAATATTATTATGCTAATGAAAACAATTTTTTATATTATCAGTTAAGGGCTTGTATGACACATTTTTTCATACCGACCTCTCATGTTTCTTTAAACTCAGGTTTTTCTAAAAATGAAAAACCCCATCTTTCAAAGAAAAACGGGGTTTTGTATTTATATTCTGAAAACTTTTTTTTAGATTTTCAAAATGCTGTATTAGAACTCGAAAAAAAGATTCTTAATAATAAAATAAAATTAAAACCTATTTCGATAGGAGAGATTAATGAGTCTAATTAAAACCTCCAATTTTGAATATATCAGTACGTTTGTTGACACACATGATAGGAATTTTCTTATAAAGTTCTAAATTTTCAGCTTTTTTAATTTGTTTAATATAAGAACGATATTTGTCTGTCATTAGTAAAATTAAATCGCTTTCAACTTTATTGGCATAAGAGTAAATAGCGTCAGCAAAATCTTTGGAGTTTTCGATAACTTCAATTTCATAATCAATAAGTTCTTTTTCGAAAAGAATTTCAGCAAATTTAATATTATTAGCTACACTTTGTTTAGCATAAGCATCGGAAACATTGTGCGTAATAACATAAACTTTTGATTGGAATAAGGTGTTAATATATCTTACCCATTGAATTTTTATTCGTGAAGTGTTATCTTGGTCAATAGGGATAAGAATTCTATCATATTCTCCAAATATTACAGGACTTTGAACGAGGATAAAAGGAATTTTGATAAATTTTTTCACGACCTTCATGGCTTTTTTAATGTTTTGAACTCCATGAGTTCCCATTACAGCAATATAAGCATCTATTTCTAAGCCAAATTTATAAATTTCTTTGAAAAGATTACCTTTACGAACCTCGACATAAACCTCAATTTCCTTTCCTTTTTTAAATTCTTCAGCAATTCTATTGAGTTTATCTTTTGCTTCTTGAATTTCTGAAGTCTTTTTTACAATATGAATTAAATTTATAGGTGCTCTTGAAGCTTTCCCAACCATATACGCATGGTCTAATGCAAAATCACTAACTTCGGTAAAATCATGGGGAACAAGAATACTTTTTTTCATAAGTTATTGTTTTAGTTAAAATATATTAAACAAATTATTCATTTAAACGTAATAAAACATCTTTTAGTTGCCTAAAAATAGATTTTTTTGCATTTATTTTACAAATAAAATTAAAATATTAGCAAAATTCTCTACCTTTAGTAATAAATATTAAAAATAAAATGTTAATATCATTGTTTTTATAATTTTTTTTATCAATTTATAGAAAATAATACACTAAATATCAATTGGTATTTATATCTTTAATTAGAATTTGAATGAATTTTTGATTCATGAAATTGTTCTCAAAGATTTGATAACAAATGTTAAATTCTTTAAATTTATTGATATGTTCAAAATATTTAGCAAAGTTAAACCCGATAGCATCGACACATCTATTATCGCCAAGTTTTTGGACTATTTTTAATTTTAAGTGTTCGTTTTCTTTGCCTACTACTTTTGCACTTCCATTATCAAAAACTTTTCTTGAGATAAAAGTAGGCGTCATATTTTCTGGACCAAAAGGTGCAAATTGTTTTAAAATTCTATAAAATTTTGGTGTTATTTCTTTAATTTCGATTTCGAGGTCGGCATTTATCACAGGAGTTTGTTGTTTAGGAGTAATTGTATTTTTTACGAATTCTTCGAATCGTTGTTTAAACTCATCAAAATTATCTGCTTTTAAAGTTAATCCTGCTGCATATCTATGTCCGCCAAAATTTTCTAATAAATCGCTACACGACTCAATTGCTTCGTAAAGATTATATCCTGGCACAGACCTTGCTGATCCGGTTATAAACCCGTTTGACTTTGTAAATACAACTGTCGGGCGAAAATATGTTTCGGTTAAGCGTGAAGCAACAATACCAATAACTCCTTTATGCCATTCTTCGTGATAAACAACGGTTGTAAATGCACTTTTAGAAATTTCTGATTCATTAATCATGTTAAGCGCATGTTCGGTAATTTCTAAGTCTAATTCTTTTCTATTGTTATTAATACAGTCAATTTCAACACCAATTTTATTAGCAAAATCTATATTTTTCGAAATAAGCAATTCTACAGCTGTTTTCCCCGACTCAATTCTCCCTGCTGCATTTATCCTCGGTCCAATTTTAAATACTATGTCGTTAATTTGAATTTCTTTATTTTCTAATCCAGAAATATTTACGATACTTTTTAACCCTGGTTGCGGGTCATTGTTTAATTGTAGCAAGCCAAAATACGAAAGTGTCCTATTTTCGCCTGTCAATGGCACAATGTCGGAGCCTATACTAACGACAACTAAATCTAAAAGTTTCACAAGTTCTGAAAAGTTATCATTAGTTTTTATACAGTATCCTTGCAATAATTTAAAGGCTACTCCGCAACCCGAAAGCTCTTTATATGGATATTCGCAATCAAGACGCTTAGGGTCTAAAACTGCTATTGCGTTTGGTATTTCGGCGCCAGGTGTATGATGGTCGCAAATAATTAAATCAATACCTTTTTGATTGGCATAAAGTGTTTTTTCTATAGCTTTGATGCCACAGTCAACTGCGATGATAAGTTTACAATTATTTTCTTCAGCAAAATCAACGCCTTTAAACGAAATACCATAGCCTTCTATATAGCGGTCGGGTACATAATAAAGCAGATTTTTATATGTCCTACTAAGATAATTATAAATAATTGAAATGGCTGTTGTTCCATCTACATCGTAATCACCATAAATTAAAATAGTTTCATCGTTTTTAATTGCTTCTATTAATCTATCCACAGCCTTATCCATATCTTTCATTAAAAATGGATTATGTAAGTCGCTTAGCTCGGGACGAAAAAACACTCTTGCTTGGTCAAAAGTTTTTATTCCCCGTTGAACTAGGAGTTGGGCTATTTTATAATCAACGTTTAGCTCTTTGGATAAGCTTTTCACAATTTTTATATCTGTTTCTGGTTTTAATACCCAACGATGCTTCATTATTTTCTAATTTTTAAGACTACAATATTAAATAAAATTTATGTTTAATTCTAATAATTATTGTATTTTTTTGTTCATTTGATTTTTTACTATTTAATAAGTTAAAGAATGATAAAGTTTTAGAAAATAAGTTTTTCTTATTTTTAAATTATTATTTTTGCAAGAAAATTTATAAAAAATGGATTATATCGGATTAAGTGAACAAGAGATTCTGAGAAGGGAAGCCTTGATAGAACTTAGAAATTTAGGTATTGACCCTTATCCTGCAGACGAATATCATGTAAATATTTTTACCAAGGATATTTTAAATTCCTTTTCAGACGAAAATATGCCTGAAAATTTAAAGTCTGTGAGTTTAGCCGGTCGAATTATGTCTCGTAGAATTATGGGCAATGCTTCGTTTGTAGAACTTCAAGATAGCAAAGGAAAAATTCAGTTGTATTTTAAACGCGATGATATTTGTACAGGCGAAGATAAAACTATGTATAATGTTGTTTTTAAACGTTTGCTTGATATTGGCGACATTATCGGCGTAAAAGGTTATGTCTTCCGTACTCAAATGGGCGAAATTTCTGTACATGTAACTGAGTTCGTTGTTCTTAGCAAATCATTACACCCTTTGCCAATTGTGAAAGAAAAAGATGGACAAGTTTACGACGCTGTTACTGATTTAGAAATGCGTTATCGCCAGCGTTATGTCGATTTAATTATTAATCCTCAAGTCAAAGATGTTTTTATTAAACGCACAAAAATTGTAAATACTATGCGTGAGTTTTTTAACGAAAAAGGCTATCTCGAAGTAGAAACCCCAATTTTACAGCCAATCCCCGGAGGCGCGGCTGCTCGACCTTTTATTACTCATCATAATGCACTAAATATACCTTTGTATTTACGAATAGCTAATGAACTTTATCTTAAAAAACTTATTGTTGGCGGGTTCGAAGGTGTTTATGAGTTCGCAAAAGATTTCCGTAATGAAGGTATGGATAGAACTCATAATCCCGAATTTACTGTAATGGAAATTTATGTCGCTTATAAAGACTATTTGTGGATGATGAACTTTACCGAAGAAATGGTCGAAAGAGTTGCCATTGCTTTACATGGAACTACAAAAGTTAAATTAGGCGATAATGAACTCGATTTTAAAAGACCTTTTAAAAGAATAACAATGTATGACGCTGTTAAAGAATATACAGGCATTGATATTACAGGAAAATCGGAAGATGAATTACGCGAAATTTGTAAAAAACTAAATATTGAAACCGACCAAACAATGGGTAAAGGTAAACTTATTGATGCTATTTTTGGCGAAAAATGCGAAGATAATTTAATCCAACCAACATTTATAATTGATTACCCGATAGAAATGTCGCCGTTAACGAAAAAACACAGGTCAAGCCCTGGATTAACCGAAAGATTTGAACTTTTTGTTAACGGTAAAGAACTCGCAAATGCTTATTCAGAGCTAAATGACCCCATTGACCAAAGAGAAAGATTCGAAGAACAGCTTAAACTTAGCGAAAAAGGCGACGAAGAAGCAATGTTTATTGACCAAGATTTTTTACGCTCATTAGAATATGCAATGCCACCAACTTCAGGAATGGGAATTGGTATTGATAGATTGACTATGTTAATGACAAATAGCCATTCTATTCAAGATGTATTATTTTTCCCACAAATGAAACCCGAGAAAAAAGCTGAAATTTTTAATGAATTGGCTTTTGTCGAAAAAGGTATTCCCGAAGAATGGGCAAAAATTTTATTTAAAGCTGGCTTTAATTCATTAAAACAACTAAAAGAAGCTAACCCTGGTAAACTTCACCAAATTTTGTGTGGCTGGAATAAAAAGCATAAATTAGAACTTCAGAATCCTAGCCCCGAACAGGTTAAAGAATGGATTAATAGCTAATGTTAATTCTAAAAAAAATATTATTTTTATTTACCTTAGCTTGTATTAGCTCTTCTAATTTATTTTCTGAAAATTCTGTTGTGAAATCCGTTGAAATAAAAACTGATTATGCAATAGTTGAAAATATGAAATCTAAAATTCAAATTTTAACCAAAGACAGTATTGGCAACATTGCAGAAATAAATTGTGTTAGGATTGTAAAACTTAATGAACAGTCTTTAGAAATTGTTTTCGTTGACGGTATTGCAGAATTTGATTATATTTTTTATGAGAAAACCAATTTAAGTATTTCTTGCGAAAATATCGTAGCCACTAAAATTATAAATCCTATTCCAATTTGGCTATCAATTATTCCGCCTCTTATAGCTATTTTATTTGCTTTAATTTTCAAAGAAGTTTTTTCTTCTTTGTTTTTAGGTTTGTTTAGTGGCACTTTTATTATCTGGCTATATTCAGGAACAAATATGTTTTTAGGGTTTTTTCGTGCTATTTTAAGCATTTTCGATACTTATGTAGTGTCGGCACTTTACGACAAATCTCATTTGTCAATAATTGTTTTCTCTATGATGATAGGAGGAACAGTTCATCTAATTACAAAAAATGGGGGAATGCAAAGTGTAATAAATTATCTTTCAAAATACGCAAAAGACCCAAAAAGCGGACAATTAATTACATGGTTTTTAGGAATAATAATATTTTTTGATGATTATGCAAATACATTAGTTGTCGGTAATACTATGCGGCCAGTAACAGATAGACTTAAAATTTCTCGCGAAAAATTAGCCTATATCGTTGATAGCACTGCTACGCCTGTAGCTTCAATAGCTTTTGTTACAACTTGGATAGGGGCTGAGTTGTCTTATATTCAAAATTCAATAGCTCAACTTGGGATAGGTGAAAGCGCTTATAATATCTTTTTTTCTAGCATTAAATATTCTTTTTATCCAATTTTAACTTTAATATTTATTTTGCTAATAATTTTTCTTCGTAGAGATTTTGGCAGTATGCTACAAGCCGAAAGACGCGCTCGCGAAAAAGGAATAACTGCTGCCGACATGGAACAAAAAATTCAAACCGGCTTAAAAGAAATAGAGGTAAAAAAGCATATTGTTCCAAAAGCTTACAATGCTATTATTCCTATTGCTATAATTGTTTTTGGAACTATTGCTGGACTATTATACACAGGTTGGAACACTGATGTCTGGCATAATAAGTCTTTAAGTTTTATTACTAAAATTTCTGATACAATTGGAGCTTCAGATTCTTATAAAGCTTTAATTTGGGCTTCATTAGGTGGGCTTATTTCTGCTGTACTTTTAAGCTTATTAAAAAAGAAACTTAGTTTACAAGAAAGTATGGAATCTTTACTTAACGGTTTCAAATCAATGTTGTCGGCTATTGTAATTTTAATTTTAGCCTGGTCATTAGCAGGTTTAATTTTTGATTTGCACACTGCCGATTTTATCACTATGGCAATTAGTACTGCAAATATTAGCCCTTATTTATTGCCTTTTATTAGCTTTATCGTTTCGGCTTTGGTTTCGTTTAGCACAGGAACATCGTGGGGTACAATGGCGATTATGTATCCTTTAATTTTACCTGCTACCTGGTTGCTTTGCCAAGAAAACGGATTAGATACAAACCTTTCTTTGGCGCTTTTTTCGCATGTAGTAGCAACTGTTATTGCTGGTTCAGTTTTTGGAGATCATTGCTCGCCAATCTCTGATACAACAATATTAAGCTCATTAGCATCTTCTTGTAATCATATTCAACATGTGAGAACTCAATTACCTTATGCTTTAACTGTGGCTTTTACTTGCTTAATCTTTGGAACTTTGGCAGTCGCTTTCGGATTAAATGTTTACTTAGCTTATTTAATGATAATATTGATTATGTTCTTAATACTTAGGTTTTTTGGAAAAAAAGTTGAAAATGTTCAACAATAATTAATTAATTTTGTTTATTTATATTATGAAAGTATTTTTAGTAGTTCTCGTTTTAATTGCATTTGTTGTACTAGCTATGGCGGTAGGAGTTTTGTTTAGCAAAAAGAAATCTTTCCCCGAAACTTCTATTAGCAAAAATAAAGATATGCAAAAACTTAAAATCACTTGTGCAAAACATGACGAACTGCACGCTTGCGGTATTGACGGCGGCTGCTGTGGCGGGGCTAATCATAATGATGATTAAAAAATATTTCTTTTAGCAAAAGTTTTTCATTATCCCAATTTAATTCCTTTTTAGCAATTAGGCAATTTTTATGAAAATTTTCTAAAATATCTTTTTCAAATATTAATTCATTAATTATTTGAGATAATTTATTTTCATCTGTAATTAATGATGAAATACCAATTTTATATTTATCAATTATCTTTTTCATTTCGGGAAAGTTTGTACATATAACAGGTACACCGGCTTGAATATAATCAAACAATTTATTAGGAAGTGCAAAGTAATAATTCAAACTTTTTCCTTGCTCCAACGAAAAACCGAGTTTGGCATTTTGTGTGTATGCAAATAATTCATTGAAATTTAAATTTCCTGTAAAAATAACTTTTTCTTGAAGTGCTAATTCTTTGCTTAATTGTTTTAAACTTTCTTCTAAATCGCCTTTGCCTGCAATAATAAGTTTATGATTATCAATAAATTGCATCGTTTTTATTATAATTTCAATTCCTCTGTCTTTATTTAATGCACCTTGATAAATTAAAATATTGTCGCGTAAGGAATATTCATTAGTAATAGTTTTTTGAGTAGGCAAATTCCTTATTACCAACATTTTAATTCCATATTTATTAAAATAAAAGTCTGAAATAGATTCACAAACAGTGTAAGCTTTATAAATACGTTTAAAACATAATTTTTCGATAAAACTCCAAATTTTCTTTTTAAAACTATTGTTTTCTAGTTCAGGAACTTCGGTAAAAAGCTCGTGGCTGTCGTAGATTAATTTTATATTTTTCAGTCTTGCTACAAAAGTATTTGCAGCTAAAGTGTCCAAGTCGTTAGCTAATAAAATCTCTGTTTTTGTAAATAAAAGATAAAAAAACAATCGAATATTTAAACAAGCATAAAATAAAATGCCTTTTTCAAATAAAAGTTTAAAACGTTTTGTCTTGTATTTTCTTGTTTCAAGTTCAGGGCTTTTCTTTAATTTTCGACCTAATAAAATTACCTCGAAGCCCCATTCAGTGAGGCTATCACAGACTCTGGCAACTCTTTGATCATTACTTAAATCGTTGCTGACGGAAACAATTATTCGTTTTTCTTTCATAAAATTTTGTCAAATTTAATAAAATATATAAATAGATTATTGTTTAGTTTTCTTATTTTTATTTACATTTGTTTCAAATTATTTTATTTAGATGTTAATATTTAGAAATACTTCTATAAAGCAATATAATACTTTTGGTATTGACGTTAACGCTTCTGTTTTAATTGAATATGAACACGATGAAGAAATTATTCGATATATTATTTCACATCAAGATAAATGCCGGCAAGTAAAGCATATTGTTATTGGAGAAGGCAGTAATCTATTATTTAAAGATGATTTTTTCGGACTTTTAATACACCCTGTTGGAAAAAAACTTAAAATTGTTGACGAGAACAGCAATTTTATTTTTGTAAAAGTTTCTGCTGGTTATATCTGGGACGATTTAGTCGCTGATACTTTAAATTCAAAAATTTTTGGTTTAGAAAATCTTTCTCTTATTCCCGGTACTGTTGGGGCTTCTGCTGTTCAAAATGTTGGAGCCTACGGTGTTGAAGCCAAAGATTTTATTTACGAAGTTGAATATTTAGACTTACATTCGCACGAGATAAAAACTATTAAAGTTGAAGATTGTCAATATGCTTATCGCGACAGTATCTTTAAAAATGAGTTAAAAAATAAAATTTTAGTTTTAAATGTAATATTTAAACTTTTAAAACATGAAAATCTTAACTTAGGATATGCTGATTTAAAGAAATATTTTGATGGGAAAGAGGGAATAAATGCCAAAAATGTTAGAGAAGCTGTAATTGAGATTCGTAATGCAAAACTACCAGATCCTAAAAAAATCGGTAATGCTGGGAGCTTTTTTAAAAACCCAATTATTGATAGTAATAAATTTGAAAAACTTAAACAAAAATTTGCTGACCTAAGATATTACAATTTAGATAATGGAAATTATAAACTTGCAGCAGCTTGGATGATAGACAAATGCGGGTTTAAAGGTTTTTGCCATAAAGGGGCTGCCGTTCACGAAAATCAAGCTTTAGTTTTAATTAATAAATCAGGAAAAGCCTCAGGAATGGACATTGTCGAACTTGCGGAAATTATTAAGAACAAGGTTTTTGAAAAATTCGATATTATGCTCGAACCAGAAGTTATTTTTGTTTAGCTATAATTTTTAAACATTTGTTTATATTTATTTGTTTAGAAATATTTAACTAAATAAATTATAATTATGAAAATATTAGCTTTTGCAGGAACAAATTCCTCTAAATCAATAAATTTAGAACTTCTAAAACATGTTCTAAATTCTTTTTCTGAACACGAAATTAAACTAATCGACTTAAATGATTTTGAGCTACCAATTTTTTCAGAAGATAGAGAAAAATTAGGTTATCCTGATAAAGTTCGTGAATTTATTTCTTTGTTTGAACAAGCAGATGCTGTTATTTGTTCATTAGCTGAACATAATAGAACTTATTCAGTGGCGTTTAAAAATATTTTTGACTGGGCTTCGCGTTTAAAAAATAAAATATTCGATTCAAAACCTATGTTTTTAATGTCAACTTCAACAGGAAAAGGAGCAGGAAAGTTTGTTATGGAAACTGCTGAACGTTTCTTCCCACAATTTGGTGCAGATATAAAAGAAACGTATTCTTTACCAATGTTTAACGAAAATTTTGAAAGAGGACAAGGAATTATTAACGCCGAAGAAAAATTTAAGCTTTTGGAAAAAATTGAAAAGTTTAGTAAAATAATAAATTTTGAATGTGCTAAATAAAATAGAAGCATATCAAAAAAATTAGAGCCAAAGTTTGGAACTTCGGCTCTAATACTAACCCCAATCAACCATGAAAAAGAGAAAAGATCATCAAAAATAAATTTGATATCTTGTACAAAGGTAAGGTAAAATTTATTAAAAAAAGACTTTTTTTTTAATATTAGATTATCATTATAAATAAAAAGCTAAATTGGTAAAAAAAACATAGTAAAGACAGTAAAATTATATAAGCATTTTTCTATTGGTGTTAAACTATTTGTTATATTTGCTTTATGATTGAAAATTTTGATATATTCAATATTATTTCAAATAATGTTAAGCCTGATAAAGGGAAAGTTTTAATTTCAGAACCTTTATTAAATGACAAACATTTTGTCCGCTCTGTTGTTTTATTGGCAGCTGTAGAAGCAGATGGCAGTTTAGGTTTCGTTCTTAATAATCCTACGAGTAAGAAATTACATGAACTAGTTGACGGAATAAATGAAAAAAATATTCCGGTCTATTTTGGCGGTCCTGTTGAAAAAGATGTTTTGTTCTGCATACATTGTGTAGGCTCAATACCAGGTTCTATTCATATTTTTGAAGATGTTTATTTGAGTGGAAATTTTGACTACATTAAAAAATTGATTAATAAAAGATTAATTAATAACTCTAATTCAAGATTTTTTGTCGGCAACTCTGGCTGGGGAGCTTATCAATTAAATGATGAAATCAATTTTAATTATTGGTTGGTTTCTGCTATTAATAAAGATTTTATTTTTAGTGAACCAGAAACACAATGGAAGAGGGCTTTAGATTTTGTTGACCCAAAATATGAAATTTGGAAAAATTTTCCTTTAAACCCAGAAGAAAACTAATTGTTAGACTCACTTAAAATTATAAATAAATCTTCATCGGCTTCTTTCATCTGATATTGCTCACGCGCAAACTTCTCTAAATTTTCCTTGCTAGAAAATAACTCTTCGTATTGACGTGAATACAAGCTAATTTCGGTTTCGTAATATTTTATTTCTTTTTGTAAAGCGTTCAATTTCTTAAGCTTTTTAAACCTGTCTACTAAATTGTAAGTATCCAAAAAGCTTATCCAAACTAAAAATAAGATGGAAACAAATATATACTTATGCTTAATTAAAAAAATGATAATTCTAATTAAGAAATTATTTTTCTCTTTTAATTTATTTGCCATCATCAAAATAAACTTTATTATTTACAAATTTCTGAAAGATTCTAATTATGTATTAATAAATTTAAAGATATTTATTAACATGTTAATGTTTATCAAAATTTTATAAAAAACGTTCTTTGTCCATAGGACAAAATGTGATTAAGCCTAGTATAGTCCGCGATGGATTGCCCCCCAATTCTCTGCCCCTAGGGCAGTACAAAAGCGGGTAGTTTAATTTAATAGGAAATTATTCTAATGATTTTAATATTTTTTCGGTTTCAGTTCTAACTTCATTAAGGCTATTTTCAATTTCTTTTGCACTTGGCTTGCTAATAGCTTTAAAATATTTGTGGGCAATAGTATTCATTCCGCTAAAACCGAAAACGCAATCTTCGGTAATAGTATTCAGTGCATCAAGCGCTTTTTGACTATTATATAGATTTTTCAGGCTTGTAGTGTTAAAAATTGCAATTTTTTTAGATGATAATTTAGGAATAATTTCTCCGTCAACAAAATTAAAGGCGTATCCTTGAACAAAAACTCTTTCTATATATCCTTTTAAAATAGCAGGCATTCCCGACCACCAAATTGGATAAACAAAGCAAATAAAGTCTGCCCATTGAATAAATTTTTGTTCTTGCATTATGTCATAAGGGAATATTTCTTTTTCAATTGATTCTAAATCATTTTTGCTTAAAACGGGGTTAAATTTAATTTCGTAAAGGTTTCGAATAACTACTTCGTGTCCGTTTTTATGAAAAGTTTCAGCAACAAGATTGCTTATTGATGATGTAAAGCTATTTTCTTTGTAATTAGCGTAAATAAGTAATATTTTCATTTCATTTTAAATTTATTCTAAGCAAAAATAATAAAAATTATTGACATTTTAAATAAAAAAGGCTGTTGTTTATCAACAGCCTTTCAAAATTTATTTAATTCCCATTTTCTTTTTAATATCTTTTGGGATAGCATCTTTATGAACAACAATATCCATAGTTTTATATCTTATAAAACTTTCAGAAGCGTAAAAATAGCCATCGTATTTGTTACTTTCTGCCCATGAGTTTTTCACATAATAATATTTTGTTCCGTTTTGGTCAGTACCTATACCGCAAATAAGCATACCGTGGTCGTCAGTAGTTTGGTAGTTGTCGAAAGCTTCTTGTCTAAGTTCTTGTGTTATTTTCTTTTCAGGGACAGGGTTATCTAAAGTAAATAACAAGCTTTCTTTTTCTCTTGCGGAAAGTTTTTCCCATTTTTCTCTTTCTAATCCGTCTAGGTCGGGTCTATCTTCTTCTGGAATAACAGCAAAACCTTTAGTCCATTTAAAGCCTTTTTCGCTAACGTCAGCTCCCCAACAAACAGGATAACCGTTATTAATTGCATTATCTAAAATTTGCATCATTTCATCTAATGGTAAATTATAAACATGCTCCCAAGCCCAATTGTCAGGAATTTCTAGAATGAATTGTTCATAAAAAGGATGGTGAGTATATGAACTAATATCAATATAATCGTCAGGATTAAACCCTAAAGATTGTGAAAAAGATTTAGGATTATATTTTTTACCTTCATAAGTAAATTCTTCGGGAAGTTCGCCTAAATAAGCGTCTAAAATACCATTATATCCTTTTAACCAAGCAGTTGAAAGTTTTTTATTTTCATTTTTAATGATTGCATCAACATATCCTTTTAAAACTGCGTCTAACTCGCCGTGAACATGATTAGGTTCTCCGTAGTTTAATCCTTTATAAGCTTCTTCGGGTACAATACCGTATTTTTTAATAACGCTAAAAACATCGTGAAATGCACCGCCACCGCCAAAGTTTAACTCTCCATGCATTCTAACGTATTTTTCTGCTTTGTCGTTATAAGTATGACGAACAACAAAAAGCTCAGCTAAATCGAACTCCGCTTTGCCCATACGTAATAATTCTGCCTCTACAAATGCTAATCCGCTGTAACTCCAACATGTACCTGCTCTGTATTGGTCCTTTACAGGTGTTGTTTTAACTTCTTTTTTTAAAGTAAAAACATAGCCTTCTTCTTTTTTCCCTGCCTCGTCTTGAGCTAAAATAGACGAACCCAAAAACAAAATAATAAACAATCCTAGTAAATACTTTTTCATAAATTATAGATTTATTTTTAATAATAGTTTAATAGCACAAATTTATAAAAAGTTTTTATTATAAAAAATTTTTATAAAAAAATATACTTATAAAAATGTTAATGCTGTAATTCCAATTTACAGAGCAGCGTTTACAAGTTGTGCTTGTTTTGTCATGATTTTTGCACAAGTAGCAAAAATCTCGCCAAAACCCCACATATCCGCTTACGCATATTCTAGTATATACGTAACATAAATAAATTTAGTTGCATTTTTATCTGCAAATTAGTTCAACTTTTAAAAGTCGAACTTTTTTTTTGCTCGAATAGCAAAAATAACCAGAAAAAAATAACTTTGAGTAATTTCAAAGTTTTGAATAAAAGATTAATCAATTTTTTTTTGTTAATTTGTTTCAATTTATCGTATATGATATTTGAAATTTATTATTTTTGTTTTTGTTAAATTTATTGTTTATGAAGCAATTTTTGATATATTTATGTTTATTACTAATAAATTCAAATTTATTTTCTCAGATTACTTTAAGTTTACTTAATGGTCAAAAGCGGACTTTAGATACTTACGTTTTTAAGTCAGAAGAAGGAGTTGATTATATCGAATATACTTTTACAAAAAATAACGGAAAGCTTAGTAAGTCTTATGTAGATTTTGAATCTGTTTACTCAATGTCTATTGATGGTAGTGATACTATTTTTTATTATCCTATGGATAGTGAAGAATTTTCTCTTGAAGCAATGTCGCTGGTTGTAAATGGGCGTCAGCATGCCATTATTGAATATAAGCCTTGGCTTGCAACATTAGGTGGAGTTTTTATTGGCTCTGCGGCTATGTTCGTACCTATTGATCCATTTTCTAGATTGTTAATACCTGTTGGCTATGCTTTAAGTATGGCTTTTGTAAAGCCTCCAAAATCATTGATAAATAAACAATATCCTCAATATGCAAATGATGAATGGTTTATTTATGGATATCAAAATTCTGGACGGAAAAAAATATTTAAAAATACGCTCATTGGAACTCTTGGAGGAGTTTTCGTTTCAGGAATAGTTGTGGGTAGTCTTTATTTGATAAACTCAGCAAATTAATTATCTTACTATTAATGATAAAGTTTCTTTTATTTTTATATTTTTGTGTCCGTAAAATAATTTATAGTTTTTTGCGTTAATAGTGAATTAGTTTAATAAAATGAGTTTTATTCGTCATATAATATTGTTTCTTATCTTAAGTTTTATCACAGTATTTGTCTATTCACAAGATAAAAAAATGAAGCGTGCAGATGAAATTTATGAGGCAGGCGAATATTATAGAGCAATTACTGAATATACAAAGATATTAAAGAAAGAAAAGAATAAAAATACAAAAAACGAATTATATTTTAAGATAGGTGATTGTTATTTTATGCTTTACGATTTTAAAAAAGCAAGAACAAATTACCGCAGAACTGTAAAAATTAAAGCTCTTGAAATCGATTCAAAAATTCGTTTAGCTGAAATAGAAATTCAGGAAGGTACTTACGACGAAGCTATAGCTATTTATACCGATGTTTTGGAGATGGACCCAAACGATACTGTAGCTCAAAAGGGAATTGAGTCAGCAAACCTTGCTAAATTATGGAGCGAACAACCAAGCCGATATAAAGTTGGTAAAATGAAAGAGTTTAACTCAAAACGTAACGACTTTTCGCCAACAGTTGATGAAAAAGAAGGTTATGACCACGTTTATTTTAGCTCAAACCGAGATGAAGCTAAGGGGAAAAAAACTAGCTTTATTACAGGCGAAAAATTTTCTGACTTGTTTGTAAGTAAATTCGATAGAAAACAAAAATGGTCTGAGCCCGTGGCTTTAGATTCATTAAACTCTGAGTTCGATGAAGGAACTCCTGTAATTTTTGAAGGAGGACGAAAATTTTATTATACTGCCTGTAAAGCCGAAAAAGGTAAAAAAGTTGGCTGTCAAATTTATGAAGCACAAAAAGTTGACGGCGAATGGATGAATCCCACAAACCTTGGAATAGTTTCCGACTCTTTATCTATTGGGCATCCTACTGTTTCACCCGATGGTTCAAAAATTTATTTTTCAGGACGACTACAAGGCGGTTTTGGCGGGGCTGATATTTGGTATGTCGAAAATAACAGCGGAGAATGGTCAAAGCCAAAAAATATGGGACCAGTGATTAATTCTCCCGGTGATGAGCTTTTCCCTTTTATGAGAGACGATTCTACTTTCTTTTATTCTAGCACAAAACACCCAACAATGGGAGGCCTAGATATTTTTATTGCTCGCAAAAATGAAAAAGGACGATGGGAATCCGAAAATATGAAACCACCTTTTAATAGTAATGGAAATGATTTCGGTATTTATTATTACTCCAAAGAAGATAAAGGATTTTTTACTTCGGATAGAAAAGGATCTAAACAAGAAGATATTTATTGGTTCGAAAAACCGCCCTTAGAGTTTAAATTAAGTGGTCTAGTAAAAGATAAAGACAAAAGCATTTTATTAGATTCTTGCATTGTAACTCTTTTTGGTAGCGACGGCTCTATTTTTAGAGATACTAGCTCTATTAAAGGAAAAGATGGTAAATTTAATTTTAAATTAAAACCTAAAACAGATTATGCTTTTATGGTGCAAAAAGATGCTTACTTTAACGGAAAAGCTAGATTTACAACCGATTCTTTGGAATTTGATAAAATATTTGAATATGAAATTTTATTAGAGCCTTTAAATAAAACTTTTGAAATTCCAAATATTGAATTTGAGTTTGGACGTTGGGATTTGACCGAACCTTCAAAACATACCTTAGACAGCATTACAAAAATTTTAGTTGACAATCCATATTTGGTTATTGAACTTTCTGCCCATACCGACATGGTCGGCTCTATCGAAGCAAATATGGAATTAAGCCAAAAACGAGCTAATTCTGTAGTAGAATATTTTAATTCTAAAGGAATACCGCTAGCTCGACTTGTACCTAAAGGCTATGGAAAATCTAAACCTAAAATAATTGAAACAGTAAATATTAAATATCCGTTTTTAACAAAAGGCACAATTCTCACCGAAGATTATATTAAAACACTTTCTCCCGAACAACAAGTCGTTGCTAATCAGCAAAATAGACGAATTGAAATGAAAGTAGTTTCTAATGATTATATACCTAGTTTAGATTAAAATTAATGTGATAATCTTCACCTATTTTCCATTTAAAGAAATGAGCAAAATTTATTTGGAATAAAATATTAAATTCATTAAATTATGAAAAATTAGACAATTTTGTCTAAAGCTCATTAATATTCATGGAATTTTGATTATACGTATTTTTCCCAAAAATGTTTCATTTTTTCCGAGAAATGAGTTCAACTTTTAAAAGCTGGACTAATTTGTTTGATTTCGCAACTATAAATTTGTTGTAAAGTGTAGATTGGAAAAAGTAAACATTTTGTCCCTACGGGACAATTATGGGAGTGATGGGTATGATTTTTACCGATATTTAATCCCTAACGGGATTAAAAAAACGTGCCGTTAGGTACGTAATATCGGTAAACAGGAGAATATAAAGAAAAACATTGTGCCGTAGGTACAAAATATAAAACAATGAATAATGAAAAATGGAGAATTGAGAATAAAAAATTATGAAAATGTCTAATATATTTTGCATAGTAGATTCGCAATTAATTGCATATTGACTATTGCAATTTTTTTTGAAAATAAGCTGCAAAACAGCGTAATCATTAGCATAGCCTGTTAGAGTTTTGGCGGGATTTTTGCCACTTGTGCAAAAATCATGACAAAACAAGGAGGCTAGGGATGTGAATTAGAACTATGTAGAGACACAATTAATCGTGTCTCTACATAGTTTAGTTTATTTATCTTAATTTTGCCGAAACTTCAGTCTCAAATGCTCTAATAAGCCTTTGCATTATTTTATCTATCTGTTTATCTGTCATTGTTTTTTCTCTGTCTTCTAAAGTAAAACTTAGAGCGTAAGAAATTTTCCCTTCCTCAATGTTTTTTCCTTCATAAACATCAAACAAATTGACTTCGCTAATATATTTTTGCTCAGTTTTTTTTGTTAATTCTAATAATTGCTGATAGCTAACAGTTTTATCAATTAATATTGCTAAATCTCTTTTTACTTTTGGAAATTTAGAAACAGGCTTATATATTAATTTCCCTGTTTTAGCAATCTCTAATAAAAAATCCCAATTAATTTCAGAATAAAATACCTCTTGTTCACAATCGCTAAGTTTAGCCATTTTTGAATTTACTTTTCCAAATTTGCAGAAAACTTTGTTTCTAAATTTATACTCTAAGGCATATTCAAAAAAATTATTTGAAATAAACTCATTGTCCATTTGGTCAATTTCAATACCAAAACGTTTTGTTATTTTATTTACAAAAGATTTTATAGTAAAGAAATCGCTAGGAGAGTCTTTTAAATTCCAATTTGTAGGTAATTTTTTGCCACTAATCCATAGCGATAAAAATTTATCCTCGTAATATTTATTAATATTACTAATTTCTGTAATATCTTGATTGGCATGATAAGTACGTCCAAACTCAAATAATTTTAAATCAGAAGTTTTATGGTGCAAATTGAAAGCTATAGTTTCCATTCCTCCAAAAATTGGACTTGGACGCATAATAGCTAAATCGGCACTTAATGGGTTGAAAATTCTAACAATAGAATTATCATTTTTATCAAAATATTTTGAACTAATAAGCGAGTTGCATTTAATTTCATAAAAACCTTCCGAAACAAGGAGGTCAGCAACAATATTTTGCAGTTTTTCTTTTTCGGGTTTTTCGGAATTACTTACAGAAATTGAAATTTTTTCAGGATTTTCAATATTATTATAGCCATAAATTCTTAAAACCTCTTCAATAACATCTGCTTCGCGAGTTACATCAACTCTGTAAGAAGGGATTTCAAGTTTTAATATATTTTCTTTTCTTTCTATAATATTAATTTCAAGGGCATTTAAAATTTTATCAATTTCTATTGAAGTAATATCTTTTCCAATTAATCTTCTGCAATTAGCGTAAGAAAAATTAACAATATTATTTTTAAATTTATTTGGATACACATCAATTATATCAGAAGAAATTTCACCGGCTCCAATCTCTTCGATAAGCATAGCTGCACGCTTAGCGGCAAAAATTGTCACATTAATATCTGCACCTCTTTCAAATCTAAAAGATGAATCTGTAGAAATAGCATGGGATTTAGCCGTTTTTCTAACCCAGACAGGATTAAAATATGCAGATTCTATAAATAATTTTTTAGTATTTTCTGTTATACCGGAATTTAGTCCACCAAAAACTCCTGCTATACACATTGCTTGTTCTTGGTTACAAATCATCAAATCGCTTGCTTTAAGCTCTCTCTCAATTCCGTCTAAAGTGGTAAATTTATAATTATCTTGAACAGTTTTAACTATAATTTTATTATTTGCAATTTTATCTCCATCAAAAGCATGAAGTGGCTGTCCGGTTTCGTGCAAAACAAAGTTAGTAATGTCAACAATATTATTAATTGGATTTAGGCCAATAGCTTTTATGCGATTTTGCAACCACTGAGGCGATTCGGCAACTTTTATATTGTCTAAACAAATTCCTGAATAACGCGGGCAAGCCTCATAATTTTCGACTTCAACATTAATGCTATAAGTCTTTTTCGATATTTTAAAATTTGAAATATCAGGCAAATTATAAGGAATATTTCTAAAAGCTGCTAAATCTCTCGCAACTCCGATATGGCTGGCAGCATCAATGCGATTAGGCGTAAGCTCTATTTCAAAAACAACATCTTCTTCTACATTAAAATATTCATTTGCGGCTAAACCAATAGGCGTGTCTTCGGGCAAAATCATAATTCCTGCATGCGAATTTCCTATACCTATTTCGTCTTCGGCACATATCATACCATTAGACTCTTCGCCTCGAATTTTAGCTTTTTTTATCTCAAAAGAATTTTCACCCGAATATAAAATAGTGCCGACACTTGCTACAATTACCTTTTGACCTGCCGCTACATTTGGCGCTCCGCAAACAATTTTTTGAACTTCGCCACTTCCAATATCAACAGTTGTTAAGCTAAGTTTATCAGCATTTGGGTGTTTTTCGCAACTTAATACTTTTCCAACTACTAAGCCTTTTAAACCTCCTTTTATTGAAGAAAAATTTGAAACAGAAGCAACTTCTAAACCAATACTTGTTAAATCTGCCGCAATATTTTCAGGACTATCATTAAGTTTTATGTAATTTTTAAGCCAATTTAGTGAAATGTTCATATTATATAAAATAATAAATTAATATTCAATATGTTTTAAGTAATCAATGTTTGATTGATATAGATTTAATGCATTATTTATAATTTCCATAGCTGTATATTTATCAAAAAACTCTTCTACAACAACGGTTTTATTTTCTAGTTTTTTATATTCTTCAAAAAAGTTTCTAAGTTCTGTAATAAAATGTTGTGGAAGTTCAGAAATATCATTAACGTGATTAATACTTGGATCACCGGCACTAACAGCAATAATTTTATCGTCTGCTTCACCATTATCCAACATTCGCATTACGCCAATTATTTTTGCAGGCACAATACATAAAGGAACAATTTCAATTTGTGCTAAAACCAAAATGTCGAGCGGGTCTCTATCATCGCAATATGTTCTTGGAATAAAACCATAATTTGCAGGGTAATATACCGATGAATATAAAACTCTATCTAAAATTAATAAACCGCTTTCTTTGTCTAACTCGTATTTTGCCCTTGTTCCTTTTGGAATTTCAATAATTCCATTCACAATTTCAGGTGTGTTTTTACCAGGAGAAACACAATGCCAAGGGTTAAAAAATTCTTTTTTCATAACTAAAAATTATTGAGCATGCAAAGTTAATAATTTTTTTGAGCCGAATATAATAGGAATAGAAATTTGATTTTTGCGAGAATAAATAGTGTAAAGAAAATTTAAAGAAAAATTAATAGAACATTTGGGCTTGGAAGA
>CAYRQZ010000033.1:0-14918 GCA_964426585.1 uncultured Bacteroidales bacterium
CAAACGATTGCAGGTATTTGCAGCCGGTTTTACATGCTTGGCAAGATGAGTGGGTGTCGGAAGATGAATTATTTGATAAACAATGCAGAAGTAAACAGTACTAACTATGTTAACAGATTCAATTTACAACTAGCACAAACAGAATTTACTGAGGCTCAAAACACATTGGATAATCTTAGGATTTATGCTTCGGGTTTACAAAATGAAGATATAGCATCAGAAATTGAACGATACTGCGATGTGCACGATATTTATATTTCGTTATTACAGGATACTGTTTACGACAAAGCTTTACTTGTACAAAATCAGGAATTCTTAAGAGAAGCAGCACTTGATTTTTCTCCAATGTATTCGGGTAAAGCGCAAACACTGTACGAATTGGCAACAGAATCTGTGTTTATTGAATATACGCCATTACCCTTTGAGGAAATGTTGCCAAGAAATGCAATTATCGAGCAAGAGGAAGACATTTTTATGGCTGACTTAAATATTTATCCAAACCCTACGCGCGAGAAACTGTATATAGAGTATAACTTCACGTCATATTCTGAAGAAGGCAACGAAGATCTATTACAGACTCTCGGATACCAAAAGAATAGTAACTGTAAAAGTGGTGAGTTAAATATTTATACAATAGACGGAAAGCTGATCATCAGTAAAACACTTGAACAGCCGAGCGGCATTGAAAGTGTTGATATGAAAGATTATCCTCCAGCAAGTTATTTAATAAAAATTACAGACTGCTACGGATTTACTAAAGAACAAAAATTTGTGAAACAATAATAAAAAATCCGGAGCAATCCGGATTTTTGCTAAATTTGTGATATTTGAAAATAAACAATGAGAAAAATACTAATATCTACGATAATTATTTTCACAAGCATTATTGGGAATTCTCAAACAATTTTTAATAAAATTATTGAAGATTCTATCAAGGCTCATATTATGAGTTCGGTAGTTGCATTGGACACAGGGTATGTCTTTTTGTCTGGAACCGATAATGATTATAGTACAAGATGCTTTGCTATTAGTTATGTTAATGAATTTGGAGAGGAACCATGGAAAAAGGTGTTTGGAGATCCTCTATTACAGTTTTGGGAAGGGTGGTATGGTAATTTTAAAAGAAGTGATACTATTTACTATCTTGCTGGTAAAGTAGTAGATCCTGTTGAAGGGACTATGGGTATTCATATTAGTATTTTTAATGACACATTCGAATTGGTATTACAAAACACATTTTTGATTGATGATATTTTTAAAACAGCATTTTATTCAATTAAAACAACATTTAACGATTATTTTATAATTGGACAAATTTGGGATATTGATGATGAAACATATAAATTATTATTATTAAAAGCAAACAATTTAGGCGAATATATTTGGCATAAATGCTACAATATAAATCTAAGTACGTATGGTAGCACAATCATTGAAACTTCCAATAAAAATTTAGTACTTGGAGGTAGAACTGAAGTTACCGATATTGGTAACACCCGATGGTATCTTCTCGAAACCGACACAGCCGGTAATATAATATGGGAACGAACTTTTGGTCGAAGTAATTATAACAATGGTCATGTGCAGGGTTTAATCGAAACAGCCGATTCCAATTACCTTGCCTGTGGTTCATATCCTGTTGCTCGCTATGGCGGTGGTGGTGGCGAATATCTTTGGGATGGGTGCCTGCGTAAAATTGATACTTATGGGAATCTTATATGGGAGAAGGGATATAGATTTTACTCTAAAATTTCAAATCCTGAGATGATACTAATTGAGAGCTCATTAAATTCAATCATTGAAAAAGATGGTACATTATTCCTGTTAGGAAATCATAGAGATCATAGAGGTGCTTCAAGAGGATATTTACAAAAAATTACAGATGATGGCAGTATTTGTTGGAACAGAAGTTATTACCCAATTGATACCACAACAACATATCAGTGGTTAGTGTCAGTCCAAAATACTGCTGACAGTGGTTTTGTTATGGCTGGTTATGGCAATGAGTATGATAGACAAGACATTTACCCACCCCAACAAGCTTGGCTTGTAAAAACCGACAGTCTTGGTATTGATGGTTTATGTTACACTGCTCCACCAGAACTAAATATTGATATTGTTTTGCCCGCAACTGTAAACTGTAACGATACAATTACTGTTTATGCCTATATTGCCGGAAAATCGGCACCATACACAATTGAAACAAGTGTCGGGCAGCTTATAGACAGTATTTATTATCCACCAACTTTTGTGCCTATAGAGGTTGGTCTAACCCCTGTTAACCTTGAATGGGACAACTCAACTTATTTCGAGGAAACAATTACCGAAGCTACACTTAGCAATCACGAATGGGGTCAGTGTATTGCAAAACCTGTTGAGTTTTATACTCCGCATACATCGGGAACCCACGAAATAAGCATAACTGTTACCGATGCTTATGGTGAGAGCAAAACGATTACCAAAGAGGTTTTGGTTAATGATAATTGTGGGAGTGGGATTGTTGATGAAGCAGTTAATTCTGTAAATGTATTTCCAAATCCAGCTGTAGATAATTTGTATTTGGATTTAACAGAATCGGTGGTTTCGGCTCCGCTCAACCACCTTGCAGTTAACTGTGAGATATATAATTCTCTGGGGCAACTTGTAAAAACATTGCAATTATCAAATAATTTGACAGTGATAAATGTTTCTAATTTTGCAAGTGGCATGTATCAGGTCAAGATTGTACAAGGAGATGGAAATGTATTGGTGAGGAGTTTTGAGAAGCAATAAAGCCTTACTTGTAGAGAATCAGGAATTCTTAAGAGAAGCAGCCCTTGATTTTTCTCCATTGTATTCGGGAAAAGCACAAACACTTTACGAATTGGCAACAGACTCCGTATTTATTGAATATACGCCATTACCTTTTGAGGAAATGTTGCCAAGAAATGTAATTATTGAGCAAGAAGAGGACATTTTTATGGCTGACTTAAATATTTATCCCAATCCAACCAGAGACAAACTGTATATAGAATACAACTTCATGTCATACTCCGAAGAAGGCAACGAGGATTTATTACAGACTCTTGGATACTCAAAGAAAAGTGACTGTAAAAGCGGAGAGATAAATATTTATACAATAGACGGGAAGCTTATCATCAGTAAAACACTTGAACAGCCGAGCGGAATTGAAAGTGTTGACATGAAAAATTATCCTCCGGCAAGCTACTTAATAAAAATTACGGACTGCTATGGCTTTACTAAAGAACTAAAATTTGTAAAACAATAATAAAAAATCCGGAGCAATCCGGATTTTTGCTAAATTTGTAATAATATAGGAGCATTTAATGAAAAAAAATATCATATACCTAATATTAATATTTACTTGTACAGTTGGAAATTCGCAAAATGTTTTCAATAAGATTGTTGAAGATACTATCGCAAATATTATGAATTCAGTTATTGTTCTTGATACAGGCTATATATATTTAACAGGAACAGGTAATGAATTAGGAGTAAGATGTTTTGCACTAACTTATGTAAATGAACTTGGTGAAAAACAGTGGAAAAAGATATATGGAGATACTCAAAATGAACTATGGGAAGGATGGTATGGTAATTTAAAACAACATGATAATGAATGTTATTTTGCAGGACCGTATGTTAACACAAATGGGAATAAGAAAGGTATACATATTAACGTATTTGATAGTTTGTTAAATCTTAAATCACAAAATATAATATTTTATGATACAATTGATAAAAGAGCATTTTATTCATTAAAACATCAAAATAATGATTGTTTCATAATTGGACAAATATATGATTATAATGAGGAAACATACAAATTAATGCTATTAAAAACAGATAGTTTAGGCAATTATTTATGGCATAAAGTATTTGGCAATAATGTTTATGAGTATGGCAGCTACATTACTGAAACATCAAATGGTAATATACTTACGGGAGGTGATACATGGATAACTCATATAAACAACACTCGCTGGTATCTTCTCAAAACCGACACCTCTGGTAATATAATTTGGGAGCGTACTTATGGTCGTAGTAATTATAACAATGGTCATGTCCAGGGTATAATCGAAACAGCCGATTCCAATTACCTTGCCTGTGGTTCATATCCTGTTGCTCGCTATGGCGGTGGTGGTGGCGAATATCTTTGGGATGGATGCCTGCGTAAAATTGATACTGATGGGAATCTTATATGGGAGAAGGGATATCGTGATTATCATTTGAGTCATACTGGTGATATTTATTTACATAATTCTATATCAGATCTAATAAAAACAGATAATTTCTTCTATATTTTAGGCTCAAATTATGATTGCATATCATGGAAAAACAGAGCATATTTAGCAAAATTGAATGCAAAAGGAGAAATCCTTTGGAAAAAGGATTATTATGCAATAGATACAAATTCATTTAGCCAATATTTAGTATCATTTAAACCAACAAGTGATGGTGGCTTTATTTTAGCAGGTTATGGCAACGAATATGATTTATTCGGTTACGACCCACCTCAGCAAGCCTGGCTTGTAAAAACCGATAGTTTGGGAATAGACGGTTTGTGTTACACTTCTCCGACAGAACTAAATATTGATATTGTTTTGCCCGCAACTGTAAACTGTAGCGATACAATTACTGTTTATGCTTATATTGCTGGAAAATCGGCACCATATACAATTGAAACAAGTGTCGGGCAGCTTATAGACAGTATTTATTATCCACCAACTTTTGTGCCTATAGAGGTTGGTCTAACCCCTGTTAACCTTGAATGGGACAACTCAACTTATTTCGAGGAAACAATTACCGAAGCTACACTTAGCAATCACGAATGGGGTCAGTGTATTGCAAAACCTGTTGAGTTTTATACTCCGCATACATCGGGAACCCACGAAATAAGCATAACTGTTACCGATGCTTATGGTGAGTCAAAAACCATCACAAAAGAGATATTTGCAGTTGAGTGTTCTACCTATAATGATTTGTCAAATAATTCCAAGTTAAAGATTTATCCGAATCCGGCGAGGGATAATTTGTATTTAGATTTACCCGACACTATTTTTCCTGTTAACTGTGAGATATATAATTCTTTGGGGCAACTTGTAAAAACAATGCAACTATCAAATGATTTGACAGTGATAAATGTTAAGGATTTTGCTGGTGGTGTTTATCAGGTAAAGATAACAGACGGGAATGGAAATATAATAGTAAAAAGTTTTGAAAAGCAATAACCTTCAGCAAGTCTTTTATCCCCCAATCCATCCCTTAACCACATCCTTCACATTTTTCTCCTTCGTCAGCTGCTCCATATTTGCCGGAGGATTATAACCCATTTTCCTGGCATATAAAAGGTTGTTAGTACACCTTTGAGAACATGCGTAAGAACTTGATTTAAAGCTTTCGTAAGGAGATCCGCACATCCAGCAGATTTTTAAGTACTTCGTTCTGCGGATCGGTTTGGTTACGGTTCCGCCAAGTGTGTGGTTATATTTTCTGGTTTCATCTGTAACTTTAACGGCAATGATGTTTTGCCGGCACATTTCTCTTGTTGTAATTGTTGTGTTTTCTTTCATCGTTTTTTATTGTAAAGCTAATTCAGTTTGGAATATGAATTTCCTTAAAACGATTTTTTCAGAATTTAACGCATGCTAATTTCCTATATTATTTTATTATGAACTTATTATGAGCTTGTTATGAGAACAAGATGAGCTTGTTATGAGGTTATTATGACAATACTATGACATCACTATGACTTTACTATGAAGTTACTATGAACAAAACATTGAAGAAATATTGATTTAGCAAGGGCTCTCCGCTATGAAAAATTAAAAATTTAAAAAATCTTTTTTGGATGTAATACTATACTATTAATTAATACAATCAAATACAAACAACTCACCGCATCACCCACCTTATTTGTATTATTAGTGTTTTGGCTATTTGTAGCGAATATTTGTTGTGTATGGAAAGGGGCGATTAGCCAAAATTTGTCAAAGCAATACATCTGGGAACAGGAAGAAAAAACTGCAAGGTCTGGGTGAAGCCCCCGAAAGCTTTCGGGGGCGTAGGTTCGGGTGTTCGCGAATTTTCTTCCTGTTCCGATTTGCGGTCGGTCTTCAGAAAGAAAACTCAAATTTCTATGCTGCCATTTCTTTTATATTGGCTGTTTTTAAAATATAATCTGCTGCTGCTTGAGCTTGAGAGGCTGCCGAGCCTACAAATTTTTTATCATCTTTCATCACTTGCAGCCAATTATCAATATATGTAACATTGTCAGTTATTCTGCTTTCATAACCTAGAAATGCCAAAATAAAGGCTGAGTTAATCTCTGCAATCAATTCTTCGAAGGCATACTCTTTAGATCCAAATTTGTTTTTTACTGGTCGGTTTAATCTGCTTTCCGCTCCTGTCCAGTGTCCAAGTTCATGGTAAACAACATTGTAGAACGCCTCTTTTGAAACAAATTGTTTTGGCAGTGGTAAATATATTTTATCCTCTGATGGCATGTAAAAAGCATTGTTTTGTGCCTCAAAACAAATGTTTGCTCCTGTGTCTTTTATTAGTTGTTCGGCTCTCTGGTCTCTCTCTATCTCGGTTAAAAAATCAAGTTCTTTTTGCTCATAAAATTCTGCCGGCAATCCTTCAACACAACTAACATTAAAAACCTTGTAATCCTTTAAATATCCCACTTTTTTAATGTTTAAATGGTCTATTGGCTGTCTTTTTCTGATTAGTTCCTCAACTTTGCGTGTAATGTTTGCTCCTGACTCTTCATCAATATATAGAGCTGATGTATAAACAACCATCGCCGCTTTACTGCCTTTAATAATTCGGGCTTTGTAGTTTTGAATTTGTTTAAAAGTTAACCACCTGTTCACAGGGTATCTTTTTTGTCTTTTATGATAAGCTAACATTAATTGATTTATCCCGCTATAAACATGATTAGTTACAATATTTCGGGCGAAAACTTCGCCTGTTAAACTGTACCAACATTCCGAAAAATCATTGTTTTTGTGTTCCTCTAACATTTCAATAATAGTTGAGGTTATGCGCTCGTATATCTCATTTGTATTCATCATTAAATAGATTTAGTTAAAACTAGATTTAAGCTTTCAATAAGCTTTAAAACATTTGGATTTTCGCAAATCATAGCTTTTAGTAATTGCTTTTGTCTTGCGTTTTTCGCTTTTTTTGAATTGCTTGTTTTTTTTCTCATAATGGTAAAAATTATGGGTATCCGTTGGCTAACGGATACCCGAAGTTTTAAAACTCAATTTGTTGTTCTATTTCGCTAATTTTAGCAATAAGAGTGTTTTTGATTGTGTCCACTACCTTAGTAAAAACTTCTGAATTAGAGGTTTTAAAACTGTTGCCGTTTTCATCAGTCAAAACAATGTTTTCGCTAAATTGGTTAGCTCCCACAACGAAAGCATTTAGTTTTTTTCGGCTTGCCTCGAGTTTCTCTCTTTTCTCGATTAGCGTTTTTAGATTTTCGATTCTCTCGATTTTCTGCTCCAGAGTTAACACAGGTTGCACAATTTCAGGCACTGGCAAAGTTGCTTTTTTCTCAACTTCTTTAGGCTGCTTTTCTGTCTTTTCGCCTTTGACGTTGTTTTCAATAGCTTTAATGCTAATTGAGTTAATAACTGCATCTTTTGAAGATACTTTTTCAGTCACTTTTTTTTCTACTACTGTACTCATAATAATTAAATTTAAAGGTTAATAAATGGGTTAAAAAAAGCTTTTAGTCTGTTATTGGAAATCTTCCCGACAAAAGTCGGGATGTGTTCAACTAAGCAATTCAAAAAGCTTTTTGAATCGCTAGTTTCACAACATATGCAGATTAAAGATTTGGAGCGGAGTTCATTTTTAATAATTTTTGGAACTGACTGTCTGCTTATTTCTTGTTTTTTGTACATAATTCTTATTTTTTTAAAATTTTCCATAATGCATCTTATGAGTTTTTCGCGTATGTTCTGCTTTTATGAAGGCACGGCGTACTGATAGCCAGCAATAGTGATAGTCCTTAGTGTTCAGAAAATATTAAATACGATGCGCAAAGAGCGATGGCGATAAACTGTAAGTTAATACCGAATGAGGCACGAGAGAGGGATTGACTTACGGTTTATAGGAGTAAAACATACAGGAAGCTTTTCAAAGAGTAGTGAAACGGAGCTTTGAAATGCTGACAGGTTTTACGATGGCTTATTGATAATTAAGGGCGAAACACATTCTGAACACTTAGGAATATCTATTCTAACAATTCTTGTCTTTGGCAAGGCACGCAGACAAAGGCTTAGAATTGTAATCCTCGAATTGAAAATTCGGGATATCTTCTATTGTGGCAATCAGGACGACGTGCCATTTTTGCAGACACATTCGCCGGGAAACTCATAAGATTTGCTTACAAATTTTAAAATCTAATTATCCGGCACAAAAACATTGGAAATAAGCAGACAGGCAGTGACTTCCACTAGAAATGACAACTCAATATGAGGCATATAAAAAAAATGGGGCACTAAAGCCCCACCATTGAAAGAATTTGAAAACTAAAGTCAAGCTTCAGATAAAGAAAATTTATTATTAAGATGTTTCATATCTTGGCCGACTTTTTTATCAAGAAGTCTTGCATAAGTTTTTGTCATGTTAATTGAAGAATGCCCTAGCATTTTCGAAACAGTTTCGATAGGGACATTATTATTTAAAGTAACAGTAGTTGCGAAAGTATGTCTAGCCAGGTGACTAGTGAAGTTTTTTTCGATTCCACACAAATCTGCAATTTCTTTTAAATAAGCATTCATTTTTTGATTAGAGTTTACCGGCAAAACAACATTATGAGCAATGCAATAAGGATCATTTTTGTATTTATCAATTAGCATTTGAGTAACATCAAGAATTGGAATACTACTAAGATTATCAGTTTTTTTACGTTTGATTTTGATCCACCTCAGTCCATCTGTTCCGATTACGATATGTTCTGGACTCAGTCTTTTTAAATCGGAGTGAGCCAATCCGGTAAAGCAAGAAAATACGAAACAATCACGCACCTGTTCTAATCTTTTCGTGTGAAACTTTTTGTTAATGATAGTATTTAACTCTTCATCAGACAAGAAGCCTCGGTCAACTTTTTTCAATCTCATTTTAAAGTTTGCAAAAGGATCTTTGTCAAGATGACCGGTTGTGATAGCAAGACGCACAATTTTTTTAAAGTTTTTTATGTACTTCAAGGTAGTATTATGAGCACATTTTCGCACAGTTTTAAAATAAATTTCATAATCAACGATAAATTCATGATCTAATTCAGAAAAATACAAGTCTTCACGATCATATTTTTGCATGATAAAGTCACGAGTATGCTTTAGTGACGTTTCATATCTTTCCAGTGTATCCGGCGAATAATCAATATTAACAAGAGCTTTTACTTTGTCGTTATGTTCCCGAAACAATTCCAGGACTTTTTTCCCTTTATCTTCTTCCGGTTCTATGCCAAGGTAAGCATTTTTAATTGAGGTGGGAGTGATGGGTTTTCCGGTTTCGCGAAGATATTTGTAAATATCATAGATGGAAGTTTGTACTGACAGCAGAAAGCCATTAATAGATCGTGCTTCTTTTGTGTTTCCCATTGCTAAACCAACAGAAGGATTCCAAAGCGAGATATTAACTCTTCTGTGTAAAGCCATTTCTACCTTTTGTTTATTTACTGTAATCCTCATGTGTAAAGGGATTTCACCTTGTTTGTTCGCTCTGTTTTTTATTCCAAAAAACAATAAACTGAATGTGTTTTGCTCTGCCATAATAATAATAAATTAAAGTTTATAAAAATAGTCATTATGGAGTGTTTTGCGAAATGTAAAGTGCTGTAAATCAGCGCAAAAGCTCTAAAAACGTTGACACTTTTTCAAAATATTATTGTCAACGCTTTGTCAACCAGAATATGTCAAAATAGGGTTGTTTTTGCTAAGTGCAATAAAAAGCAAAAAGCCCTAAACACGTTGGTATTCAGGGCTTTTTACTATTTTGCTTTTTTGCTTGGCGGAGAGAGGGGGATTCGAACCCCCGGTACCGTTACCAGTACGTCAGTTTAGCAAACTGGTGGTTTCAGCCACTCACCCACCTCTCCTTTGAGGGTAAAATGATTGTGCAAAATTACACTTTTTTTATATTTTTCAAAATTTATTCGATAAAAATTTAACAATTTACAAATAAATCTTAATAGTTAATTTAATTAGTTTTGCAAAAACTCTTTTTATGAAGAAAGAAATAATATTAGCTTATCTCGGTCTTAGTCTAATGGCTTTGATAATAGGCTTTTCATTTATTTTTGTGAAAATTGGATTAAATTTTTCTAACCCATACGATTTACTAGCTCATAGATTTAATTCTGCTTTTTTAATAATTTTATTATTAATTATCTTTAAAAAAATAAAACTCCCAAAGCTTTCCTTGCAAAATTGGAAAAAAATAAGTTTAATCACCTTGTTTTATCCTATAATGTGTTTTGGATTTCAAGCACTTGGCATGGTTAATTCCACTGCATCGGAAGCGGGTTTAGTCTTTGCCTTTTTGCCAGTACTTATGCTTATTGCCTCTAGTATAATTCTAAAAGAAAAATCAAGTTTAATGCAAAAGTTTGGCGTTATCTTTTCTGTTTTGGGAATAATTTTAATTATTTATTTTAAAACAGGTATAGCAAATATTAATTATATTAGTTTAATTTTCTTATTCTTGTCGGTGTTGTCGATGATAGGTTATTTTATTATTGGTAAAAAAACAATTGCCAACATTAACTCATTAAGTTTAACGGCAGTAATGATTTTTTTGGGATTTATATTTTTTAACGCCATTAGCCTCTCGCGTCATTTTTATAATAAAAGTATAGATACATATTTTGACACATACACCAACATTAATTTTGTTATTTCAATTTTATATTTAGGAATTTTATCTTCGGTATTAACATCTTTTTTATCAAACTATTCGCTTAAACACATAGCTACTTTTCAAATTAGCATTTTTAGCAATCTTAACCCAATAATTGCCATTTTAGGAGGAGTGTTGATATTAAAAGATAATTATTTTTGGTTTGACGCATTAGGAACTATTTTAGTAATTGTTGGCGTGTTAATGGTAATATTTTTAAAACCTAAAAATAAAGACGTAATCAACTGTCAGTAAACAATATTTTTGTTATAAGTTAGCTATTAATTCCACCAAACTTAACTTAAATTCGTGTATCTTAGTGCAATAATTTATTAAAAGAAAGATTATATAAGATCTTAGTTTTCAAAAACGTAATTAATAATATTAGCACCCATTTTAAGAGCTTTTAGCCTAACTTCGTAAGAGTCGTTATGCACTTCTTCATCTTCCCAGCCGTCTCCGAGGTCTGTTTCAAAAGTGTAAAAAACTACTAAACGACCTTGATGTATTATCCCAAAGCCTTGTGGGGGGTTGTTATCGTGTTCATGAATTTTGAGTAATCCTGTTGGGAAATCATATTTTTGGTGATAAATAGGGTGAGAAAAAGGGAGTTCTATTAGCTCATTTTCGGGAAATACTTTTTTAAGTTCTCGTCTAATATATTGGTCAATACCATAATTATCATCAATATGTAAAAAGCCACCTGCGATTAAATAATTTCTTAAATTTGCTACTTCGTAATCGGATAAAATAATATTACCATGTCCTGTTAGATGCACAAAAGGATAATTAAAAATTTCGGGACTACCTGGTTCAACTGTTGCTGGTTCGGGATTTATATTTGTTCCTAAATTTTGATTGCAAAATTTTATTAAATTAGGTAGAGATGTTGGATTTGCGTACCAATCGCCACCACCGCTATATTTTAAAAGAGCAATTCTATAAGTTTGACTAAAAACAATATAAGAATTAATAAGCAATAAGAAAGATATGTAAAGAAATTTTCTCATTATTTATTTTGTATAAAAGTTAAGTTGAATGCCAACCATTAAAGGGGTACGCTTAAGAAACAGATTTTCGTTTTTAAAATCGTTAATCCATTCATCAAAATGCCAATCAATAAAAACAGCCACATTATTAAACCCAGCTCTAAAAAAAAGAGTATAATCTATTGGCGTCTGGTAATAGGGTTTTTTAAACTTTGCTTTTTGATTCAAAAAAGAGTTATTTAACTTATATTTTGTACCATAAGAAAATGCGTAAGAAAACGAAGCCCCTAACTCAAAATAATAGCCGAGTTTTCTATAACTAGATTCAGCAATATTAAAACGAAAATATAGTCCCGAATTTATATAATTATGATAAGTTAATATTTTGTCATAAAATTTTGATGGGTCGAAAATACTTAATTTTTCATTTTTAATTTTTGAAAGCCTATTTTGATAAGCTAGTTCAAGACCAATATCGAAAGGTTTTACAATTTTATATCTATAAGTGTATCCGGCTGAAAAAATTCCAGAGCCAAAAGCATTTTCTATTGTATTATTAATAGGTATAGCATTTGCATAATTTATAAAATAATACCCAAAATGTTTGTCGATGCAAGACCATTTTGTATTCGCCCCATAAAGTTCTTTGTCTTTAACGCTTTGTGAGTTTCTTTGCGCAAAGGCGTTAAGATTCGATAATATTAATAAAATCAGGAAAATTTTTCTCATTAAATTTTTTCACAAATATAATCAAAAAAAAGAATTAGAAAGTGGAGAAATAACCTCTAAATTTATCAAAAACGCTTTCTGTTTTTTTGTCTTTAGGATTAAAGCTATCACTTTCCTTCATTTTTTGGATAATAGCTTTATCCTCTTTATTTATAGCGTTTGGAATAAAAACATTTATTCTAACTAACAAATCGCCTTTGGAGTATGCGTTTAGGTCAGGCAAACCTTTACCTCTTAGTCTAAGTATTTTTCCAGATTGGGTACCTGCATCAATTTTAATTCTAACTTTACCGTTAAGAGTAGGAATTTCAACATTCGTGCCGGTTATCGCATCAGGTATGCTAATAAAAAGGTTATAAATTAGGTCATTACCATCGCGTTGGAAGTCTTGGTGTTCAATTTCTTGTATTAGCACGATTAAATCACCATTAATCCCGCCTCTTCTAGCGGCATTTCCTTTTCCAGAAACAGATAATTGTACACCTTCACTAAGTCCTGCAGGTATTTTTAACTCAATAAGTTCTTCACCAGTAACTATGCCTTCACCGTAGCAAGAATCGCATTTTTGTTCTATAATTTTACCATCGCCACCGCAAGTATGGCAAGTTGATGAGGTTTGCATTTGCCCCATAATTGTGTTAACGATTCTTGTTTGGGTACCTCTACCGTTACAAGTAGGACAAGTTTTGCTAGAATTTCCATTCTTTTCGCCGTTTCCGCCACAAGTTTTACAGGCGATATATTTTTTGACTTTAATTTTTTTAGTGGTTCCGTTAGCAATTTCGTCTAATGTAAGTTTAACAGTAATTCTAAGGTTAGTTCCTTTGTTAACTCTAGTTCTACGGTTATTCCCACTCCCTCCAAAGAAAGAACCGAATCCGCCCCCAAATGCGTCTCCGAAAATATCACCGAATCTAGAAAATATGTCGTCGAAGGTCATACCTTCGCCACTAAAGCCACCGTTTCCGCTCATGCCAGCATGTCCGAATCTGTCATACCTAGCTTTTTTATCGGGGTTTGACAATACTTCGTAGGCTTCGGCAGCTTCTTTGAATTTTTCTTCCGCTTCTTTATTATTTGGGTTTTTGTCAGGATGATATTGAATAGCTTTTTTGCGATAAGCTTTTTTAATCTCATCGGCACCAGCGTCTTTACTAACGCCTAGAATTTCGTAATAATCTCTTTTAGTCATAATTTATTCTCCGACAACTACTTTAGAATATCTAATAATTTTGTCGTTAATTTTGTAACCTTTTTGAATTACATCAACAATTTTTCCTTTTTTTTCTTCCTCAGTAACAGGAAATCGAGTTATAGCTTCGTGCAAGTCTAAATTAAACTCTTGATTTTCGGCATTTATTTCTTCAATTCCTTGCAGTTTTAAAAAGTCGATAAATTTTTGATTTATTAATTTAACTCCTTCGATGGTTGATTCAACATCTTTAACATCTCCTAAATGTTGCATAGCTCTGTCCATGTCGTCAATAATTTGAATGAAGCTAGCCATAATAGAAATTTTTGTTTCTTCTCGAAGTTCGAGCTTTTCTTTAGCAGAACGCTTTCTAAAATTTTCATATTCGGCAACTATTCTAAGATACTTATCTTTAAGTTCTTCGTTTTGTAGTTTCAAATATTCAATTTCTTCTTTAAGTTTTCTATCTTTTTTTTTGCCTAACGACTTGTCGGTTTTAATATTTTTTTCCGTTTCGGGTGAAAAATTGTCAGAATTTGTATTTAGTTCATTTAATTTTTCGTCATTTACTTGATCGAGTTCGTTAGGATTATCAACAGTTTCGCACATATCTATAAAAATTTTAAATAATTAATAACAAATAACTTGCCATTCAGTAATTGCGACAAATTGTCATTATATTTATTAAAGAAAGTCTTTTTTGCTTATTTTTTTAATTTTTTAATGGATTTTTCGATATTTTCTAGATTCTTTTTTATCAATTTAATTTCTTTTGATTTAGCGTAGTCGTTGTCATTGCATAGATTATTAAGTTCAAATTTTAGCTCGTTAAATTTAGCCTCAAAAGAAAAAATTGGGTCAATAATAGCATATTTTTCTAATGTTTGTTCTAGTGCACTTCCTCTAAGGTTTTTTTCTATAATAATTCCGTTTTGGTCGATTAAGAAATTACTAGGTATTCCTTTTACTCCGTATTCGGTTGCTGCTACTGATTTCCAATAAGCTAAATCGCTAACATTATGCCAGGTAAGTTTGTCTTCGTTAATTCCTTTTTCCCAATTATCTTTTGTTTTGTCAAGCGAAACTCC
>CAYRQZ010000033.1:15018-24774 GCA_964426585.1 uncultured Bacteroidales bacterium
TTTATTCATAAAATATTAATAATTAATTCTTTCAATTTTAGCTCCTAAGGCATTTAGTCTTTGGTCGATATTTTCATAACCTCTATCAATTTGCTCGATATTATGAATAATACTAGTCCCCTCAGCCGACATTGCAGCAATAAGCAAAGCCATTCCTGCTCTAATGTCGGGAGATTGCATAGTTGTTGCTCTAAGTTTAATAGCTCTATCTAATCCGATAACAGTAGCTCTGTGTGGGTCGCAAAGAATAATTTGGGCACCCATATCAATAAGTTTATCAACAAAGAATAATCGGCTTTCGAACATTTTTTGATGAATAAGCACTGAGCCTTTTGCTTGTGTAGCAGTAACAAGGAAAACGCTTAATAGGTCGGGAGTTAGCCCTGGCCATATAGCGTCGGCGATTGTCATAATTGAGCCGTCTATAAAGCTTTCGATTTGATAATTTTCTTGAGCTGGGATAAAAATGTCGTCATTAATTCTTTCGAGTTTTATACCAAGTTTTTTAAAAGAATCAGGTATAATTCCGAGCATGTCATAACTAACATTTTTTATAGTTAACTCCGACCCTGTCATTGCTGCCATTCCGATAAAGCTTCCAATTTCAATCATATCGGGTAAAATAACATGCTCAGCTCCAGCAAGTTTATCAACGCCTTGAATTTTAATTAAATTTGAAGCAATTCCCGAAATTTTAGCTCCCATATTATTCAATAATAAACACAATTGTTGAATATATGGTTCGCAAGCAGCATTATAAATAGTAGTTTCGCCTTTTGCCAAAACAGCTGCCATAATAATATTTGCGGTACCTGTAACGGATGCTTCTTCTAGATGAATATATGTACCTTTAAGGTCTTTACCTTTTAGCGTGTAAAAGTTATCGTTTGCATTAAAATTAAACTCAGCACCTAATTTTTGAAATCCGAGAAAATGTGTATCTAATCTTCGTCTTCCAATTTTGTCACCACCTGGTTTGGGTAAACAAACATCGCCAAACCTAGCTAAAAGAGGACCAAGAATCATAACTGAACCTCTTAAAGCAGCACCGTCAGACCGATATTCTTCGGATTTAAGATAATCTAAATTAATGTTAGCAGCCTGAAAAGTATAAACGCCTTTTGCATTTTTAGTAACTTCTACACCAAGGCAACCAAGCAAATCAATAAGTTTATTAACATCTCTAATATCGGGGATATTGCTAATTTTAACTTTTTCGTTAGTTAACAATACTGCACAAAGAATTTGGAGTGCTTCGTTTTTAGCGCCTTGTGGGGTAACTTCTCCATGGAGTTTTAGACCGCCGGTAACTTTAAATGTACTCATAATAATGTTATTTTTTATGTTTTGAGCCAGAGTTTCTTCTTTTAGCTGGTGGTTTAGATGTTCTTTGGACATTAGGCTGTTCAAGAACATCTCTAAAGTCTCCTAATTTAAGTCCTTCTGGAATTTCAACACCTCCTTTAGTAAGAATTTCCATTTCTTTAAAAATAATGTCGTCCGTAATATTTTCTTTCTTCCAAGACATATAAGCCCTTTTCATTTGATTAGCCATTTGCTCAACTAAAGCTTGTTTTTTTTCGGGTTCTTCAATTTCGGATATTTTTTTTAATATGCCTTCGATAATTTTTCCGTAATGCCTAAACTTAAATTTACTGTCCGAATATGGTATTTTTTCGGGTTTTTCATTAAGAGCATCAATATTTGGCAGTGGATAAGGCCAGTCTATATCTAACTTAAAATCGGACATTATAGCCAAATGATCCCAAAGTTTATGTTTAAAATCAGGAATATCTCTTAAAAAAGGGTTCATATTTCCCATAATAGCAATTAAAGCATAAGCAGCTTTTGTTCTTTGTCCCTCATCTTCGATAGTGCAAGCATAATCAATCATTTGTTGAACAACGCGTCCATATTCGGAAATTTTTAATTGAGGTCTTTGTGTATTATAATCCATAAAAAATATTTTTACAAAAATAGAAATTATTATTTTACAAGCAAAATAGACTATATAATGATTAATTTAGCAAATTTAATTAAAAGTGTTTTTGTTTCGTTATTATCAAATAAAATAATCGCTTTAGAATTTTCGCCTTCTCCTATTATTTGTTGTATTATTCCTTTTCCAAAACTATTGTGGGCTACTGTCATGCCGACTTTGTAAATATCAATATTATTATTTGATATGTGAGAATTATTTTTAATCATTTTTTCAATGCTCACAAAATTTCCTTTTTTCGGCGGTATAGGTTTGTCTTCTATTTTTCTTTCTTTATTTTGATATAACCTTCTGTTTTTATTAAAATTATTAAAAAAATTAAACTCTTGGGATAAGGAATTATTGTCATCTTTCCAATCTAAAAAATCGCTATTAATTTCTTTAATAAATCTACTAGGTCTCATTGAAGTGGTACTACCAAACCTAAATCTATTAGCAGCATAATAAATAAACAAATTTTCCATTGCTCTGGTAATTGCGACATAAAATAGTCTTCTTTCCTCTTCAATTTCTATATCGGATTCAGATGCCATGATGCTGGGGAATAAATTTTCTTCGACACCGACAATAAGCACATTTTTAAATTCTAGTCCTTTTGCAGAATGTATTGTCATTAAGTTTACTTTTTCATAATTCTTTTCTTGTTCGGAATTTTCTAAATCAGTAAAAAGCATAATGTTTTGCAAATATTCTATAATATTATCTGCTTCGGAAAGTGCTTTTTTCTGGTCGCAAAAATTTTGTACAGCGTTCAGTAGTTCTTGAAGGTTTTCGTATCTGCTAATACCTTCTGGGGTTTTGTCATTAACTAATTCACTATTAATTCCAGATTTATTAACTAATTCGACAAGAAATTCGGTAGCATTATAAGAATCTATTAAAGGTTGGAATGAATTTATTAAATTAGCAAAGCCTTTAAGTCTAGCTTTTGTTGGTGCATTAATTTCGACATTAAAATTATCAGGTTTTTCAAGGAGTTCCCAAAGTTTAGTTCCGGTTTGGTCAACAAAGTTCAAAACTTTATCGACAGTAGTTGCCCCAATTTTTCTGCTAGGATAATTCACAATTCTTCTGAAAGCTTCGGTATCGTCATGATTTATACACAAACGAATATACGCAATAACATCTTTAATTTCTTTGCGTTGGTAAAATGAAAGACCTCCATAAACTTTATAAGGGATATTAAATTTCCTAAGAGCATCTTCCATGATTCGCGATTGAGCATTAGTACGATACAAAATAGCAAAATCGGAATGTTTAAAATGTTTTTCGACAACTAATCTTGAAATATTTTGAGCAACAGCTATCCCTTCAAGTCCATCGGTCATTGTTTTTTCAACTTTAATTTTTTGCCCCTCATTATTTTCAGAGAAAACATTTTTTTGGATTTGATTTTTATTATTTTTGATTAAAGAATTTGCGGCATTTACAATATTTTTTGTGCTTCTATAATTTTGTTCGAGTTTAAATAATTTATAATCGGGATAATCATTTTTAAAGTTTAAGATATTTTGGATTCTTGCACCTCTAAAAGAGTAAATACTTTGAGCGTCATCACCGACAACACAAATTTTACGATGTATTTCGGATAATTTTTTTACGATTAAATATTGCGAAAAATTTGTATCCTGATACTCGTCAACTAAAATATAGTCAAATCTTTGTCTATATTTATCCAAGACATCGGCATTAACTTTAAATAGAACATTTGTAAAAAGCAATAAGTCGTCAAAATCCATAACATTAGACGAGCTACATCTCTGAGAATATTTAGAATATATGGCATGGAAATGTTCTCTTTTTTCTTTATAGTCTTGAATTAAAAAATCATTATTTTGAGCATATCCTTGTGCTGTCCATAAATCATTTTTAGCAGCTGAAATTCTTGCAACTACAGATTTTGGTTTATATAGTTCATCGTTTAAATTCATTTCTTTAATAATGAATTTAACCAAATTCAAAGAATCGGCGGAATCATAAATTGTATAATTACTTGTAAAACCGATTTTATCAGCTTCTATTCTTAATATTCTTCCAAAAATAGAATGAAAGGTATCCATCCAAATATACTTTGATGCCTGATATCCGAGTAAGTAATCAATACGCTCTTTCATTTCGTTAGAAGCTTTATTAGTAAAAGTTAAAGCCATAATTTTATTAGGCTGAATACCTTTAGAAATTAAATAAGCAATTTTATAAGTTAAAACACGAGTTTTACCCGAACCGGCGCCAGCAATTATTAATTGAGGACCTTCGCAATATTCAACAGCATTTTTTTGAGCTTCGTTCAAATTATTAATAAAATCTTTTTCCACTTGCCTTTTTTTACAAAAATATAAATCAAAAAATTCAAATCAAACATTTTTTAAAGAACTTATTAACGATTTTTAAAAAAAATATTAATTAAAAAATAAAAATAATACACTATCTTCAACAATTTAGCATTTTTCCTAATATTTAATTTTAAGCATTTTGTAGTAATTTACTATAATTTTATATGATTTTTTAAAATTTTAAAAAATAGATATCAAAAAATTAAACATATTTTTTAAATTTGTATAATTAATTTTTTAATTAAAAAAAATCTTCAGGCAACGTTTTAAAGAAAAATTTTGTCTATAGAGTAGCAAGTTGATTTATAAACTATTAAATTTTTAAAATATGAAGACTAAAAAATCTATTTTTTTAATTACTTTCATTCTTGGTTTTACTTTATTTTCTTATTCACAAGAAATAAACCAAAAACTTTTAGTTAAGTTTAGTACAACCGAACTACAAGAAATGAAATTAAATAATCCAGACAATTACAATTTTATGGATTATTTTGTTAGTGATGCTCTTTATTTTGTAGATATGCCTCCAAAGGATATTGAATATAAAGAATTAATCCGCATTAACCCTCAAGATGGGAAAATGTCAAGTAATCAAGCTATTACAGAGGCTGATCTAGAGAATTTTAATCCGCTTGAGTATAATGTTGAATATGATTTAACAAAAACTACTTATTATCTCGCTGGTAATACAGGAAAACTTTTAGTTGTTCATGCGTATAATGATCTCAAATCTGGTTCGGAATATAAAATTAAAATAAGTAAATTAAACAAAAAATAAACATACCATGAAAAAGTTATTATTTTTTATACTATTCTCCGTATTTTCATTATACGGTTTTAGTCAGCACGTAATGAGCACCTTAAACGGTCAAACAATTTCTGCTTGTTCTGGCTCTTTGAGTATAGGTAGTTACACAGTAGGGCAAACATTTACAGTTACAATTTGTTCATCAGACCCTGTCAATAAACACGTAACCTTTGCTATATCTAGTGGTTATAGTTTTCCTGCTGGTACTTCAGTATGTATTTATGATGGAACTTCGACTGCATCTCCATTAATTACCTGCTGGGATAATACGATTAGCAGTAGTTCTATAGCTGTTCAAGCTGGTGCTGGTAATGAAAGCGGTTGTTTAACATTAGTTTTTACTGGAGGTGCTACAGGAGCAAATTTAGGAACTAATGCAATTTCATGCAACTTTGTATGTCAACCTCGCGAAGTTCTTGTAACTTCTGCTTCCCCTGCTATTGGAGGTGATGGTTATATCAACGTATGTTGGGACGAAACCGAAAACAAATCATTTCCAATAACATTTAATGCTGCTGGAGTATATCCTGCAACTGGTTATACTTGTACTGATGCTACCAATACTTTTACATGGAATTTTCAAGACGGTAGCCCTATTCAGCAAGGTTTAAATCTAACTTCAGTAACCCACACTTTTCCTGAACGTAGAGGTTACACAGTGCTTGTTTCTATCGTTGACTCAAAAGGATGTGCAAATACTAACTCAGAACAGCAACGTGTAAGGGTATCATTAACTCCTATTTGGAATAATACCACCACAGTACTAACAACAACTCCACCTACTAACCCTCCTGCAATTTGTATGGGTTCGCCTGTCAATGTATGTGGTTATTATGGAAATCATAGTTGGTCTAGCGTAATTACACCAGCAAATGGAGACACAGTTTGCGTGCCCGACACACCACCGCTATGCTATCAATCTACCTTAGTTCAAACTTCGTTTGAGCCTGGTCAATTCGTAACTTCAGTAAACGACTTTATCGCTATTCACATGAGTTTGTGTCATGATTATCTTGGAGACTTAACCATGTTCATTATTTGTCCAAACGGAACTCAAATAATGATTGGTAACCAAGCAGGGGGGTCTTGTAATCTCGGAATAGTAGGACCTGATAGAAACTCTTGTGTAGGTCAACAAGGATTGTGGTATCATATAACCCCCACAGCTACTCAAACAATGCAACAAGCAGGTAACAGTCATTCTAATTTACCTTCGGGTAACTACGCTTCGTATCAGTCATTAGCAGGTTTAATAGGTTGCCCACTCAATGGTGCTTGGCAACTACGTTTATGTGATAATTGGAATCTTGACGCAGGAACAATCTTTGGTTGGTGGATAGAATTTAATCCTAGTTTATATCCAGAAATTTGGAACTATACTCAAACCTTTAGCCCAACCTCTTGGACTGGTCTTTATGGTTCAGTTGTAAACGCTCCTACTAACCAAAATTGTATGACAGGAACCTATATTACTACAGGCACTCCTGATGTAAATTCCTTACAACCATTTACATTTACAATAACAGATGATTTTGGTTGCGAACACGATACTTCACTATATGTTACTGTTCGCCACCAATTAGATCCAAACTGTTGCATTATTCCAACTGTAAATGCCGGAAGTGATGACGCAATTTGTGCTTTAACTTATAGTTTAAGTGCTAGTGCATTCGAATTCCCAGCAAATACGGGGAACTGGGAAATGATTTCAGGACCAGGTACTGCCACTTTCTCAAATCCAACAAATCCAAACTCAACTGTTACAGTAAGCCTTTTTGGAACTTATGTTTTCAGATTTCATGAAAGACATAATGATAATCCGGGTTGTGCGAGTTATGATGATGTAACAATAACTTTTAACGACACTTATGACCCAACATTAACTCCGGTAGCTAATATGTGCGTAAACTCAGCTCCATTTATGATACAAATGGTTGATTTTGGAACATTGACTTGTAATTTAAATCCAGAATTATTAAATTCAAACACAGGACAATTTAACCCTGCAAAGCCGGGAGCTTATACTATTACCAATACTGTTCAAGATCCTTGTTCGGGCGGTCCTCTTACACATAGTATTACTTTTACCGTTTACGATGCTATTAATGTTGAAAATTTCACTGAATACTGTGGACCATTAGGTACTCCTACTCTGTTTTACGTAGAATTTGATGTTGTTGGCTCTCAAGGTAATCCTTTCTCAGGATATTTAGTTAATGGAAGCACAAGCTCAAACCCCCACTTTATAGCAACCTTAACATCACCTAGTTCTTATGGCTATACAGTTGCAGACGTCAACGGCTGTAGCAGTTTTCCTTTAAATGGTTTTAGAGATTGCGGTTGCCCACTTTATGCTGGAACTATGGCATCTTTACAAACTGTCGTTCTATGCGAAGATGAATGTACAACGCCAGCATTATCGCATAATGGTGATGAAGAGACACATAATGGTGAAGGTCTATTTGAATTTATGATACATACTGGAAATAATGTTCCTATTGCTTATAACAATACTCCTAACTTTTGTTTAACAGCACCACTACAATTTAATACTATTTATTATGTTTCTCCAATTTGTGGGTTACCTTTAAACGGTCATGCTGATATTTCTGCGGAGACTTGCCATTCTATTGGTCAAGGTACTCCTGTGATGTGGTTAAAAAATCCTATTGCTTATGCTGGTACAAATAAAGATACCTGCGGTTTAATTATCCAGCTTCATGGTAATACCCCCGATCTAGATATGTATGGTTTTTGGTCTTCTACATGCGATTTTATTACTATAGGCGGGACAAGCCACACTAATCCTAACGCATTAGTTATGGCAGGAGCTTATGGAGATTGTACTTTTACGTGGAATATTGTAAATGGCGAATGTGTTGCAAGCGATGACGTTTTAATAAGATTTTTACCAACACCTACTCCTTATGCCGGTCCAGACGTTATTGTTTGCGGTAATGTTGCAGAAATGGCAGGCGAAGCAAGCATGGGAGGTGATTTAACCTGGTCAGGAACTGGAACAAGTTTTAGCCCATTAACTAGTGCTACTTCTAATTCCCAAATAAGTGTTTATGGCACTTACCAATACACTTTAATTGAAGATAATGGTTCATGTACAGGTTCTGACAAAGTATTAGTAACTTATATAAAACCGCCTTCGCCAATAACAACACCAAATATTGATACTGTTTGTGGTAATTCTTATAATTTAGTAGTAACAACTATTCCAAATGCAATTGGACACTGGTCGGCTTACGATTGGAATCCAAATACAAATACGTGGGTAACAGCAAACCCTGCTCCTATGTATTCCCCAAATATTAATTCAACAAATGTAACAGTCTCTATTCCAAACTATACTGGATTAAATCGTCCTCTACGTTTTATCTGGACAGAAACCAATATGGTTGGTGGACTAGAATGTGAGGCAGAAGCAATAAAAGATGTAGTTTTTGCAAAAGTCCCTGTTGCTTCAGTAGGCTCCAGTAATTCTATCGAACTTTGTGGTAATTGCGTAACTTTAAGCGCCAGCACAATTGGCATCTCAGACTACACAAGCTATTGGATACCAAAAGTTAACGGACAATGGACTAATCCTGAGGGAGCACAATCTCCAACAGCTACATATTGTATTGATGTTCCTGCATCTTTTGGCGATACTGCTTATGTTGATGTAGATTTTTATTGGGCAGTTAGAAATGGAGGCTGTATGAGTTTAGATACTATGCACGTCATTCTATACCAACGACCACAAGCAAATGCTGGATTAGACGCTGCTATTTGTGGATTTGAATACGATTTACAAGCATTCTGGAACATTCCTGCTGCATCAAGCTATTCTCCATCTGGCGTATGGTCTGTTGGCACTCACCCAGCAGGAGAATCTGCACATTTTGTTGATAAATACAATCCAAATTCACATGTAACTGCAAGCGAAGCTGGCATCTGGGAATTTATATTTAGGGAAAACAACTCCCTATTGACAAGCTGTTATAGTACAGATACCGTAAAAATCGAATTTGTCGAAATACCAATAATTTCAGCCGGTCCTGACCAACATGTCTGCGGAAATTGCGTTAACTTAGAAGGCATATCTGGCGGTTTCAATGGAACCTGGTTACCAAATGGTGCAGACTTTGTTGATTATTCAAACCCAACTTCTCAAGCCTGTGTTGCCGGATATGATACTATTGTATTTACTTGGCAAGAATCTAACTCTGCAACAACACAAACGCTTTCATGTTCTGCATCTGATGACGTCAATATTATATTCTGGAGAGTACCTACTGCTAATATTATGACCGATGAAGCAGACTCAACAGTTTGCGGATTAACTTTCCATAACCTTAGAGCCGAAGCTCCTGGTAGTTTCATTAGTGGATATTGGTATAATATAAATCCAGCAACCGTTTATGGAAATCCATTCAGTAATCAAACTTGGACAACCGTCCCAAGCTATGGATACCACGACTTTTATTGGATAGAAGAAACAGGACCTGGACTTACACCAGGATTCTGTAACGATACAGCCGGACCACTTAGAATACACTTTATTGAAGTTCCTCGTGCAAACGCTGGCGGAGATACATTATTCTGCGGACTAACAGGATATCTTA
>CAYRQZ010000034.1:0-23541 GCA_964426585.1 uncultured Bacteroidales bacterium
CTTATATTTTCCAAGAATTATATGACAGCACTCAAAATACAGCTAGACAGATAGCCGAAAAAAATAAATATAAAATTAAAGGAAAATACAAATCCACTGGTGGAAGCGACATAGCACTAAACGCTATTAATATTCCGCAAGGCTCAGTATCAGTTACGGCTGGATCGGTTAAACTTGTCGAAAACGTTGATTACACTGTTGATTATAATCTTGGAAGAGTTAAGATTATTAACCAAGGTATACTTGACGCTAAAACTCCTATAAGTATCTCTTTAGAAAGTAATTCAATGTTCAACATTCAAACCAAAACACTTATTGGAAGCCATTTTAATTACGAATTTTCTAAAGATTTTAATATTGGGGCAACTATTTTAAATTTAACAGAAAAACCTTTGCAGACAAAAGTGAGCATAGGTGATGAACCTATTTCTAACACTATTTGGGGAATTAATACTTCATATAGAACAGACGTTCCTTTTCTAACAAAAATTATTGATTTTATTCCCCTTATAGAAACTAAGGAAATGTCAACCCTAACTTTTACAGGTGAATTTGCTCATTTAATACCAGGACATTCAAAAGCAATTAAAAAAGAAGGGAATGCATATATTGACGACTTTGAAGGAACAAAAACTAGTATAGACCTTAAATCTCAACAAGCTTGGACAATATCCAGCACCCCAGCTGACAATTTATTGTTTCCTGAAAACTCGCTTATGAACGATTTGAGATATGGTTTTAATAGATCTAAATTAGCATGGTACACTATTGAACAAATTTTGTTAGGCTCTAATTCTCCTATTTCTATCGAAGATAAGTCTAGCCATTATGTGAGAGAAGTTTTTGAAAAAGAATTATTCCCTAATAGAGAAGCTCCTTCTAGTATTCCTACAACAAATCTTTACACTTTAAACCTAGCTTATTATCCAAAAGAAAAAGGACCATACAATTATGATGTTGACGGCATGAACGAAGACGGAAGTTTAAAAAATCCTGAAACTAGATGGGCTGGTATTATGAGACCTATTCAATCTACTGATTTTGAAGAAGCAAATATTGAATATATCGAATTTTGGTTAATGGACCCATTTGTTGAAGACTCTATAAATATTGGCGGTGATTTATATTTTAACTTAGGTGATATTTCCGAAGATGTGCTTAAAGATGGTAGAAAATCTTTTGAACAAGGCTTACCAACCCCATCAACAGACAATCCTGTTGATACTACTGCCTGGGGACTTGTACCAATGATGCAAGCGCTCGTCCCTGCTTTTGATAACGACCCCGAATCTAGATTAGCACAAGACGTAGGACTAGACGGCTTAAGCTCTGTAAATGAAAAAGATTTCTTTAAAAAATTTTTAGATAGTATTGAGACAAAATTTGGAGCAAATTCAATTGCATATCAAAAAGCATTGAACGACCCATCTAATGATGATTTCCACCATTTTAGAGGTACAGATTATGATGAAGAAAATTTGAACATTCTTGAAAGATACAAAAAATTTAATAACCTAGAAGGAAACTCTCCTCCATCAGAATATTCACAAGAATCTTATTCTACTAGCGGGCAAACAATTCCTAATGTCGAAGACGTTAATAAAGACAATACCCTTAACGAAAGTGAAAACTATTTCCAATATAGAATAAGCATTAGACCGCAAGATTTAGAAGTGGGGAAAAATTATATTACCGACAAAATTACTACTTCTACAACTTTTGCCAACGACAAAGAATCTAAAGTTTCATGGTATCAATTTAAAATACCTGTTTATAGCTACGACAAAAAAATTGGAAACATTCAAGACTTTAAATCTATTAGATTTATGAGAATGTTTATGACCAATTTTACTGCCGACCAGACGATTTTAAGGTTTGCAACCCTACATTTAGTAAGAGGCGAATGGAGAAAATACAACGCCTCGTTTATGCAACCTGGAGAATATATAGTCGACGAACTTTCTGATACGCCTTTCGATGTAAGTGCCGTAAATATTGAAGAAAACTCTAATAAAACTCCTGTAAACTATATATTACCTCCTGGAATTAATCGCGAAATTGACCCGATGAACCCACAATACAGACAACTTAACGAACAAGCAATGTCCCTAAAAGTTTGTGGACTTCAAGACGGAGATGCAAGAGCTGTGTATAAGAATGTTAATCTTGATGTTAGAAAATATTTACGACTAAAAATGTTTATTCATGCCGAATCTGTGCCTGGCGAACAAGCAATACAAGACAACGACATTTCTGTCTTTGTTAGACTAGGTACTGATTATAAAAATAACTATTACGAATACGAAATTCCTTTAAAAGTTACACCTAGCGGTAGATATGATGGCTCTACCGACGAAGAAGCACCTGATAGATACATTGTTTGGCCATTAGAAAATGATTTAGATTTAGAGTTTGACCTATTACAACAAGTTAAGCAAAACAGAAACGACAAAATTAGATATGGAGACCCCAATGTGAGTATTACTAGACTATACTCAATGATTGACGGAGAAAATAGAATTAGCGTAATGGGTAATCCAAACCTCTCGAATGTTCAAACAATTATGATAGGAATTAGAAATCCGAAAAAGATTTCTCCTCTCGACAACGACGACGGACAACCAAAATGTGCAGAAGTCTGGGTTAACGAGTTAAGATTAACCAACTTCGACGAAAAAGGAGGCTGGGCAGCTAACGCCAGAATTACTGCCAAACTTGCCGACTTCGGTTCTGTAACTCTTGCAGGTAGTACTAGTAAACCAGGCTTCGGAGCTATAAACCAAAAAGTTAGCGAAAGACAAAAAGAAGAAATAAATAGATATGATATTTCTTCAAATTTCGAACTCGGAAAATTTTTTCCCGAAAAATTAAACGTTAGAATACCTATGTATATTGGTTACTCTGAAAGTTTTAAAAACCCAGAATACAACCCTCTAGACCCTGATATCCCGTTTAGAGTTGCACTAGCAGACCCAAATCTTACCAAGGAATATAAAGATAGCATCAGACATATATCCCAAGATTACGGAATGAGAAAAAGTATAAATTTTACTAATGTTAAAGTTAATAAAACTACTGGAAAACCAGCAGTATATGATTTAGCAAACTGGTCGCTTAGCTATGGATATAACGAAACTTATAATAGGGATATTAATACAATTTATAATACTAATAAATTATATCAAGGAGCTATTAACTACAACTACAATGCTACCCCAAAAATTGTTGAACCTTTTAAAAGCGTTAAAGTTTTTAACAAAAAAGCATTCCAAATTATTAAAGATTTTAATTTTTATTACCTGCCTTCTCAACTTTCATTCAGAACAAATATTAATAGAAACTATGGCGAAACGCAATTAAGAAACGTTTATAATTCTTCTTTACCTTTACCTATAAACATTAGAAAAGATTTTACTTGGATTCGTCAATACGATTTTAAATATAATATTACTAAAAACTTAAAACTCGACTTTGCTGCAACAAATAACGCAAGAATTGACGAACCACAAGGAAGACTTTTTAAAGAAGACCCATATTACGAAGAAAAAAGAGATACTATATGGAATAATTTCAAAGATTTTGGCAGAAATACACAATACCACCATCAATGGGATCTTACATATAATATACCTATTAATAAAATCCCTATCCTTAATTGGATTACCGCCAACACCAGATACTCAGGCTCTTATGACTGGACTGCTAGCCCGCTTACTGTTGATACAATAAAACTTGGTAATACATTACAAAATGGAAATACAATAGCACTGAATACTCAATTCAATTTATTAGGGCTTTACAATAAAGTTAAATACTTAGATAATGTTAATAAAAAATATAGAGGACGACAAACCACAAAAGCTAAAAAGAAAGAGTTTGAGAATGTTAAATATGAACAGGCTAATGTAAAATTAACTGCAAACAAAGCCAAAAAAATTACACATAAATTAAAAACAGAAGACATTACTGTTAAACTCATCTCAACTGATGGCAAAGAGATAAAAGGAGATTTTAAAATAATAGACGAAAACAAAATCGAATTCACAACAGATGAAGACGTCAAAGGAGCAACACTTACCGTTGATGGTAAACGAGAGAAAAAAGAATCTGTTGCTAAAATTATTTTTGATAATACTCTTGTTGTGCTAATGAGTGTGAAAAACATTTCTGTCGGATTTACCGAAACAAATGGCACATTATTGCCAGGTTATATGCCTTCAACATATATTATGGGTATGTCAAATTATATTGCCGACCCCGAAATGTTTGGACCTAGCTCGGCAATTAGAACTCCGACTATTCCTTTTATTTTTGGCTGGCAAGAAGACGGGTTTGCCGACTGGGCTATGAATAATAATATTATCACTCACGACACTACAAACATTCAAGCTTTTATGCAAACAAACAATAGAAATTGGAATGTTAGAGCTTCAATAGAACCTATAAGAGACCTTAGAATAGACCTTAATGTTACACATTCTTTTAGCCAAAATAGTAGTAATTATTTCAGATATGCTTACGATGCTAGTAGAGGCGAAAATGCTTATATGATTTTAAATCCGTTGCAAACTGGTAGCTTTTCTATGTCAACAATAACTTGGGGGTCTGCTTTCGAACCATTCAAAAAAGGTGGAGACTATTCATCGGAAGTATTTAATAAATTTGATGAAAATAGAATTATTATTGCACAAAGATTAGCACAACAAAGACCTGGATACAATTCCAACGACATCGACACATACGGCTTCCCTTCGGGATATGGAAAAACTTCTCAAGATGTACTTATTCCTGCTTTCTTAGCTGCTTATACTAACAAAAGTGCCGAATCTGTCGGGCTCGAAACCGTCCCGTCTATTTTTAGAGCTTTGCCTAATTGGAGAATTACTTATGATGGACTTGGAAAAATTCCTAAACTAAAAAAGATATTCAGAACTGTTAACTTAAGCCATAATTATAGATCTACATTCAATATCGGCTCATACCAGACAAGACTCGAAAATGAATATTACGAATCTGATGGATTCAATATTATCAGAGACGAAATACAAAACTACTATTCTAAATACCAAATTAACGGCATTAGTATTTCCGAACAATTCGCTCCCCTACTCTCAATTGACGTTACTATGGTAAATAGTTTTATTGTAAAACTCGAACTTAAGAAAACTAGAAACCTTAATATGAGTTTTAGTAATAATCAGCTTACCGACATGAAGAACGATGAATATATTATCGGAACTGGATATAGATTTAAAGATGTTGAAATAGCAATAAAAACCGGAGGAAGAACACGTAATTTCAAAAGCGACTTAAATGTTAGGCTTGATTTCTCAATAAGAAATAATCTAACCGTAACTCGTAAACTCGAAGAAGGATTTAATCAACCAACTGCTGGTAATACAACTTATACTATAAAAACTTCAGCAGATTATGTCCTTAGCAATCGCTTTAATTTACGACTTTTCTACGACCAAGTGATAAATAGACCCACTATGGGAGTGTCCTACAAATCATCGAACACAAATTTCGGAATTAGTTTAAGATTTACTCTTGCAACTTAAAAAAACTTTTATTTACTTTGAAAAAAATATAATACTAACAATTTAAATTAAAAAAAATGAATATTCCTAACAATTTAAAGTATGCCGAATCCCACGAATGGGTACGCGTTGAAGGTGATATCGCTATTATTGGCATCACCGACTTTGCTCAAACTAGCTTAGGCGACGTTGTTTTTGTTGAAATCGAAGTCGAAGGTGAAACTCTCGACAAAGGCGAATCTTACGGGACTATCGAAGCAGTTAAAACAGTTTCTGATTCTTATATGCCTGTTACTGGCGAAGTTATTGAAATAAATCAAGCTGTTATGGACGATCCTAGCCTTGTTAACAAAGATTGTTATGGAAATGGTTGGCTTATTAAAGTTAAAATGAGTAATCCCGAAGAACTTAACAGTCTCTTAGATGCAAATAGCTACCAAGAAATCGCAAAAGACTAATAAAAATAATACGTAATTAGTCCCGTTTATTCGGGACTTTTTGTTTTATACCGCTAAAATGATATATGCTTTAATTTTATCCGGAGGCTCTGGTACCCGCTTTGGAAATAATTTACCTAAGCAGTTTTCAACTATTAATAACAAAAGTATCCTCCAATACAGTATAAACAACTTTAATAAACATAAATTAATAGAAAAAATTATTATTGTTAGCAACCCAAATTTTATTGAAGAAACAAATAAAATCCTCGCAAATAATAATTTTAATAAAGTTGTTAGCATAATTAAAGGCGGTAAAACCCGAGGAGAGTCTGCTTATTTAGGTTTACAAGAAATACAAAAAAATGAAAACATAAGTAGCGATTTAAAAGTATTGATACATGATTCGGTTAGACCCAACACCTCAGAACTTCTAATTTCTGGCATTATTAATGAATTGAAACATTTCGAAGCGGTAAGCCCGGCTATTCAAGTTACCGATACAATTTATTTTAGCGAAAATTTAGAAACTATTTCTAAAATTCCTCAACGCAAAAATATTTTTAAAGCCCAAACGCCACAAGCATTTCAATTTGCAACTATATATAATTCATATCAAAAAATAGACCAAAATATTAAATTTAGCCTACCCGATGATTGTGCTGTTGTTAATGCAGCTTTCCCAGAAATTAAAATAAAAATTGTTGAAGGAGACAATAATAACTTAAAAATTACTTTCAAAGAAGATCTAGAAATTTTTCGACAAATTATTGAAAAATAAAGTTCAAAACTGAGCTAACAATTCATCGTAAACAATAGGAACTACACCTGATTTCTCGCAAACTAATCCGCCTGCAATATTAGATATATAAGCAATTTCGCAAATACTAGCACCTACGCTTAACAATAAACTAGCTATACTTATAACCGAATCGCCTGCACCAGAAACATCGGCAACATTACGCAACTCGGCAGGAAAGTGAAACTGATTTTTATTATCCGAAATAAAAATTCCTAGATCAGAAAGAGTCAATAATAGCTTCCCAATAGAAAACTCATCTAAAAAATGTTTTGCTGCGGCATTTATTCCTTCTAAATTCGACTTCTCTAATTCTAATTTTCTACCTTCGTTAAACTCTTTAAAATTTGGCTTAAACAAATCAACACCTGCATACAAATTAAAATTACGCTTTTTGGGATCTACTGCTGTCAATACTGAATTTTGTTTGGCAAACTCAATAATTTGCGAAATAGAGTCAAAACTCAAAACCCCCTTGTCATAATCTTCAAAAATTACTATATCAATTTTATGAGTTTGAATAATATTTTTTGCCTTAGATATTAATAATTCCGAAGCACTTTTACTAATTAAACTATCTACTTCATCATCAACACGAAGTAAATGCTGAGAACCACTAATAATTCTTGTTTTTATCGTTGTTTTTCTATCCGATAATTTAATTACTCCCTCAGCAGACAATGAATTTTCTGTCAATAAAGAAGTAAAAGTGTGAGCTTCGATATCATCACCAATTATAGAACATAAAAATGGCTCTGCTCCCATAGATTTAATATTTAATGCAACATTAGCAGCACCACCTAAACGATATTCGCGATTTGTAATTGAAACTATTGGAATTGGCGCCTCAGGAGAAATTCGATTTACTTTCCCCCACATATAAGAATCTATCATCACGTCTCCTATTATTAAAACCTTTTTTGATTTAAATTCTTCAAAATAGCCTAAAACTTTTGTTCTGGTAATTTCCATCAAAATAAAATTTATTATTTCTACAAAAATATAAATATAATTTCAAAAAATAAATTACTAAGCTTCAAAATACAAAAACTTATGCTCTATCAATATTTAATTTTATTAAAAATTAATTGTTAATTACTTTAGAAAAAATTAATTTGTCTTTTCTTTTTTCTTAATAATTGATAAGCTATCTTTATAACTTGCGTTTTTGATAATTTATTTTTTATAAAATGGTTGATTTTACACACTTACACGTCCACTCTCAATACTCTATTTTAGATGGAGCAGCATCAATTAATTCATTAATTGATAAAGCTATAAAATACGGAATGACTTCCATAGCTTTAACCGACCATGGTACATTATTAGGAATAAAAGAGTTCCACTCAAGTTGTTTGAAAAAAAACATTAAACCTATTTTAGGCTGTGAGGCTTATGTTGCTAATAAGACTATTTATGATAAGTCTGAAAAAGAAGATTTATCTGGAAATCATCTTATTATACTCGTAAAAAACATTACCGGGTATTACAATCTTCTTAAATTAATTTCCACAGCTAATACCGAAGGATTTTATCAAAGACCAAGAATTGATAAAAATCTACTAAAAAAACATAAAGAAGGTTTAATAATTAGCTCAGCCTGTTTAGGAGGTGAAATTCCTAGATTAATTTACCAAGATCAAATTGAGCAAGCAAAACAAGCAATTTTATGGTATAAAGATACATTTGGCGATGACTATTATCTCGAAATTATGTATCACCCTAGCCAAGACCCAAAACAAAAAGAAGAAGTTTCGGATAAACAATTAAAAGTAAATAACAAAATTATTGAACTCGGAAAAGAGCTTAATGTAAAAGTTATTGCCACAAACGACGTACACTTTGTTAACAAAGAAGATGCCGAAGCCCACGATGTTTTAATTTGCCTTACTACAAATGCCGATATTAACGACCCAAACCGAATGAGATATACTCGGCAAGAATGGTTTAAAACTCAAGAAGAAATGCTAGCAATTTTTCCCGACAATCCCGAAGTATTAGCAAATACAATGGAAATTGCAAATAAAGTTGAAACTTTTATTATTGATAGCGACCCCATTATGCCCGAATTTCCTATTCCCGATTATTTCGGAAATTTAGACTTATGGAAACAAAAATTTTCCGAAGAAAATTTAATTAACGAATTTGGCGAAGATAGATATAAAGCTTTGAACGGCTATGAAACTGTTTTAAGAATTAAGTTAGAAGCAGATTATCTCAAACACCTCGTACTTAAAGGCGCTAAAATGAGATACGGCGAAAATTATTCTGAAGAAATTAAAGAAAGAATAGAATATGAACTAAATACTATTAAAACAATGGGCTTCCCAGGATACTTCTTAATTGTGCAAGATTTTATTGCTGAAGCCAGAGAATTAGGCGTTTTAGTCGGTAAAGGACGTGGCTCAGCTGCTGGCTCCGTGGTGGCATATTGTACAAAAATTACAGACGTAGATCCAATAGAATTTAATCTACTATTTGAAAGATTTCTTAACCCCGACAGAATTTCTATGCCCGATGTTGATATTGACTTCGACGACGACGGAAGAGCCCTAGTAATTGATTATGTTACTAAAAAATATGGAAAAGAAAAAGTCGCACATATTTGTACAATCGGAACGATGAAAGCTAAAGGGGCAATAAGAGATGTGTCTAGAATTATCGGAATCCCTTTAAACGAAGTTAATGCTTTAACAAAAAAAATACCTGGTAACGGAGAACTTGCAAACGCATTTAATATTATTGAAGAAAGTGAAAATAAACTTGGAAATATTGATAAAGTCATATTAGCTATTGAAAAAGAACTTAAAGAAGCTTTAAACGAAGAAAAAGAAAAAGAAATTCCAATTCTTGAAACTAGACTGACTATTGCAAACGAAATAAAAGAGGCAAGAAATAGAAATGATAGTGCAATGATTAAAGCAATTGCTATCGCTTGCACACTCGAAGGGTCTGTGAGGCAAACCGGAGTTCATGCCTGCGGAATGTTAATAGGTAAAAACAATCTGGAAAACAATATCCCTTTAATGAGGACCAAAGATGGAGGCGATCTTTATGCTACTCAATATGACGGAACACATGTAGAATCGATAGGACTATTAAAAATGGACTTTCTCGGCTTACGTACTCTCTCGATTATTAAAGAAACCATAAAAAATATCGAAATCTCTAAAAAGGGAAAAATAAATATAGATGTTCTACCTTTAAACGATAAAAAAACATTAGATATTTTTAAAACAGGAGCTACCACCTCTATTTTCCAATTTGAGTCCGAAGGTATGAAATCTCATCTAAAAGCTTTGAAACCAAATCATTTCAACGACCTAATAGCTATGAACGCCTTGTACCGACCAGGACCAATGGAATACATAAAAGATTATATTAGTAGAAAACATGGATTAAATGATACTGTTTTCGACCATCCTATTATGGAAGAGTTTTTAAAAGATACTTACGGGATAACTGTATTTCAAGAACAAGTGATGCTCCAAGCAAGAGCATTAGCCGGATTTTCTAGAGGCGAATCCGACAATTTACGAAAAGCAATGGGTAAGAAAAAAGCTTCCGAAATGGAAAAACTTTACGAAAAATTTGTAATCGGCTGTAAAAATAACCCTAAATTTATTGAAGGTTGCAATTATTTGAAAAAAGACCCAAACCAATTAATCGAAAAAATATGGAAAGACTGGGCCAGTTTTGCCAAGTATGCTTTTAATAAATCTCACTCCGTTTGCTACGCTTATATAGCATTTCAAACCGCTTATTTAAAAGCACATTACCCAGCTGAGTTCATGGCTGCAAACCTTACCAGAAACATTTCCGAAATGGATAAAATTTCAACACAAATGGAAGAATGTAAAAGAATGAAAATCCGAGTACTAGGACCTGATGTGAATGAATCTTTCAACTATTTTACTGTAAATAAAAAAGGAAATATTCGTTTCGGATTAAATGGAATTAAAAATGTTGGAACAAATGCTGTCGCAAATATTATCGAAGAAAGAGAAAAAAATGGAAACTTCAAAGATATTTTTGATTTCGTTTCGAGAGTTAATTTAAATGCTGTAAACAAAAAAAATATCGAAGCATTAGTACACGGAGGTGCATTAGACTGTTTTGCCGAAATTAAAAGAATCCAATATTTTAGCCCTGTAAATAATTACGATAACTTTGTGGAGTTACTAATTAAATTCGGAAATAGTGTGCAAAATTCGGCTCCTGCTTCAGCCACACTGTTTGGAGACAGTTTTGAAATGCAAATACAAAAACCCGAAATCCCTAAATTATTGGACTTCAATTTATTTGAAATTCTAAAAAACGAAAAAGAACATATAGGCATGTATTTATCAGGGCATCCACTAGACCCTTTTAAATTTATTATCGAAAAAATTAATATTACTCCCCTTTCCGAACTAGAAGACGAAAGCAATAATTTAAGATTCCAAAATATCAAAATTGTTGGATACGTTACTGAAGTTGTGGAAAGAATTAGTAAGAATGGAAACCCCTATGGAAAAATTACAATTATTGATTATACTGCAACTTACACTTTTTCTATTTTTGGGAAATCTTATACAGAATTTAAAAACTATTTCGAAAAAGGATATTCATTATTAATTCAGTGCGGATTTAGCCACAAAAGAGACGACATCAATAACATATCTTTTAATATTTCAAAAATTCATTTATTAGCAGACGCAAAAGAAAATTTATTTCAAAACCTTACTTTAAGAATTTCTTCCGAAAATGTTACTGAGGAATTTATTGAAGAATTTATTCAAATTTTGAAAAAAAGTAAAGGTAAAATGACACTTAACTTGTCATTTAGCGATAAAAATGCAAAAACAGAAGTCAAAGTCTTTTCTCGAAATACTCAAATTAAACTTAGCGATACTTTAATTGAATATCTAGAAGCAAATAAATATTTTGATAATATAAAATTAAATTAAATCATTGATTTATTAATTTTTTTTTATTTATTTTGATGTTTTAATAAACATGATTTGTTTAATTTTGTTAAAAGACAAAACTTAATTATTAAATAAATTTAAAAAATATAATATTACAATTAAAAATTAAAATTATGGCATTAGAAATTACAGAAAATAATTTTGAAGACTTAGTAGTCAACTCTGGAAAACCAGCAGTTATTGACTTTTGGGCAGTTTGGTGCGGACCATGTAGAATTATAGCTCCAATTATTGATGAAATGCACAACGAATACGGCGACAAAGCTGTTATTGGCAAAGTAGATGTTGACAACAATAACGGTATCGCTGTTAAATATGGAATTAGAAATATCCCAACTATTTTATTTCTAAAAAATGGAGAAATTGTGGATAAAGTCGTTGGGGCAGTCCCTAAATCTACACTTACTGCCAAATTAGAGGCTTTATTATAACAATTTTTAAATAGGGAGAAAAATCTCCCTTTATTTTTTTTTACAATGACAATTAACGAAATACAAAACGAAATTATTCAAGAATTTGACGTTTTTGACGATTGGATGGATAAATACGCCCTATTAATTGAAATCGGAAATGAACTAAAACCAATGTCCGAAGAATATAAAACAGATCAAAACCTTATCAAAGGCTGTCAGTCAAAAGTCTGGTTTAACGCACAATTTGATAATGGCAAAATATTTTTTACCGCCGACAGCGACGCAATTATTACTAAAGGAATTGCATCACTACTTATTAGAATATTTTCAGGTAAAACACCTAGCGAAATTCTTGACACAGATTTATATTTTATTGAAAAAACCGGACTTCAACAACACCTTTCCCCCACTCGTTCAAACGGATTACTTGCAATGATTAAACAATTGAAATTATATGCAATGGCATTTAATTCATTAAAAAAATAAATATGGATAAAACTACTGAAATAGAAAAAAATATTGTCGAAAGTCTTAAAACAGTTTATGACCCCGAAATTCCTGTTAATGTCTATGATTTAGGACTTATTTACAAAATTGATCTTAACGAAAATTTCGATCTTGAGATTGATATGACACTTACTGCTCCGAATTGCCCAATGGCTGACGACCTAATCGAAGATGTAAGAAACGCTGCAAAAAATGTCGAAATGGTTAGAAGTGTAAGCATAAATTTAGTTTTCGACCCTCCATGGTCTAAAAATATGCTAAGCGAAGAAGCTTTGCTTGAACTAGGACTATTATAAAAACTTAATTATCATTGCTTTTTTGTATACAGCGATGAGTATTTGTGAAATTTTACACACATTCCTTAGATAATCAAACCAATTATTATATATTTGTGAAAAAAATTTAAAACATGGCTTTTTTAGGCTTATTTGGAAAAGAAAAAAAAGATAAACTTGACCAAGGGTTAGAAAAAACTCGAAGTTCTTTGTTTAATAAGTTAAACAGACTCATCTTTAGCAAATCAAAAATAGACGACCAAGTCCTTGACGAACTTGAAGAAATACTACTTAGTTCCGATGTCGGTGTCGAGACAACAATGAGAATTATTGAAAAAATTGAAAAACGAGCTAAAAATGAAAAATTTTTAAATTCCGAAGAACTCGACAATATTTTACGAACTTCTATTGCTTCACTTTTAGAAGAAAACGAAAACAATTTTAATAACGACCAAGATATTATTGAAAAAGCTAAACCATACGTCATTATGGTTGTCGGCGTTAATGGCGTTGGTAAAACAACAACTATCGGTAAATTAGCTAATAAATTTAAGCAAGCAGGCAAATCTGTTTATATCGGCGCAGCCGACACTTTTAGAGCTGCTGCTATCGACCAATTACAAATTTGGGCTGATAGAGTTGGAGTACCTATGATTAAACAGAATATGGGATCAGACCCCGCATCGGTTGCTTTTGACACTCTTAGTGCCGCTAAAAAAGCACAAGCTGATATTGTTATTATTGACACAGCTGGTAGATTGCATAACAAAATTAACTTAATGAACGAGTTAACGAAAATTAAAAAAGTTATGCAAAAAGTTATTCCCGAAGCCCCCCACGAAGTATTGATGATAATTGATGGCTCAACTGGGCAAAATGCCTATGAACAAGCTAAACAATTCACCAAAGCTACCGAAGTAACTGCTCTCGCTGTTACTAAATTAGACGGTACTGCAAAAGGAGGAGTAGTTATTGGCGTTTCCGACCAATTTAAAATACCTGTAAAATACATAGGAATTGGTGAAAGTATTGACGATTTGCAAATCTTTGATAAATCAGAATTTGTAGATTCGCTTTTTAAAAAATAGCACTTTTCATTACATAAAACTGTGATTATCATCTATGTTAAAGAAATAAACTAAATTTTGATATAAAAGTTTATAAAAATTACTTTCAGAATAAAAAAAATATCTTATTTTTGACAAATTATTATTACGTAGAATATTATAAATGTTAAATAAATAAAAATTAAATGAGAATTATGAAAAAAATTGGGTTTAAAATAGCTATGCTAATTGTTATTATTAGCCTTTTTAACAATTCAGGGTTTAGCCAAAACGATTCTTACAAAATCTCGAAAGAAACTGCTTTTATGGTTAGCCAAAATTTTATGCCAGAGGCAACTAAAGGAGAAATTATTGGTGCAGACATAAAATCTTATTTTACCATTAATAGTAAAAATTCACAAGAAAGCATCCACGTTATCAATTTCTCAAACGGAGGATTCACATTAGTTAGTGGCGATAAAAGAGCTGTTCCTGTACTAGCATGGTCTAATGAAGATGAATTTAATATTGACAACATGGCTCCTGCTACTAAAATGTGGATAGATAAATATTTAGAACAATTAGATATTATTGAAAATAATAATATCCAAGCTAGTCCACAAGTCAATGAACTCTGGAAACAAGTTTTAACAGGTACTTATGTAAATAATGCAAAAGGAGTTAGTAGATTAGTTTATACTAAATGGAATCAAGACTGGCCTTATAATATGTTTACTCCCGAACATCCACAAGGACCTAACGGGCATACTTATACTGGCTGTGTAGCAACTGCTATGGCACAAATTATGAAATATTGGGAATATCCAACTAAAGGAAAAGGAACTATTAGCTATTTTTGGGGCGAAAATTTTGACATAGACTTAAACCTCGAAACATACGACTATAGCTTAATGCCTTTAACTATTAAATTTAATACTACGCAAGAAGAAAAAGAAGAAATTGCCAAGCTTATGTTACACTGCGGGGTAAGCGTACACATGGATTATGGATACGAAAGCTCTGGCTCTAGCACCACACTTGCTTGGCAAGCTTTTAAACAAAATTTCTCTTATAGGTCAGGAACTCAAGAGATTGGTAAAGATTATATTTCTGACGCTCAATGGAAATTTATGCTTAAATATGACTTAGACCTTGGTAGACCTATTATGTACCGTGGAACTAACGACGACGCCGGCGGACACGCATTCATCTGCGACGGATATCAAGATACTTCTTTCTTTAGATTTAACTGGGGTTGGGGCGGAGCTAATGACGGGTTCTTTTACCTAGATAAAATTAACCCACAAATGGAATTCCATTGGGCACAAGGTGCTATTTTTAACCTTACTCCTCTTAACGCAGACTATTGCAAAGACAACATGGTTATGGTTCTTCCTTCATACTCATTCGGAGACGGAAGTGGTCCTAATTATTACAATAATAATACACATTGTACTTGGTTTGTAAATCCAGAAGTTAATAATTTTGACTTCCTCAGACTAAAATTCGAAAAATTCCATCTTCTACCTGGGGACACTCTTAAAATTTGGGAAGGAAATAAAGATAATGGATTACTAAGGTTAGTTGGTAAATACTCAGGAACTTATATACCCGAAGAATTTACCACTCTAAGTAATAAATTCTATTTAGAATTTACCTCAAACGAAGAAGGAAATGCCGAAGGATTTGAAGCTAGTTACGAAACTGTTGTGCTTGGTATTACCGAAAACGAAAACATTAACTTTAAAGTATATCCAAACCCTGCTTTTGATTACTTATTCTTAGAAGGAATACAAAACTCCGAAATTTCTGTTATGGACATTTCTGGAAAAGTTGTGTTAAGTTCTAATATCGCAGGAAAATCAATTGACATTTCTTCTTTAAAACCAGGATTATACATTATCAAAACTATGATTGATAATGTTAATCAATACGCTAAATTTATTAAAGAATAAGAACATAATTTCTCAATATAAAAAGAGGCTGTCGATAGATAGCCTTTTTTTTTACTATTGAGCACTCAAAGATTGCCAGCCTTAACCTACAGCTTGTTGAGCGTAAATTGCAAATTGTTGTTGCGAAATCAAACAAATTAGTCCTGCTTTTAAAAGTCGAACTAATTTCTCAAAAAAAATGAAACCTTTTTGAAAAAAATACGTAAATCGAAATGTGCTTAAACATTAAATTCACGTAAAGCTCGAATATTTTTCGTGTATTTCGTGGTTTAAAAAAACAAAGTATTATCAATTCTCAATTATCAAAAACTTATCCCCGGTCTTTTCAATCAAATTTTTCTTCCATTCGTCTGAATATCCAGACCAAGCAGGCGATTTTGGGTAGCCCCATGGATTTCTCAAAAACTCTCCATTTTCTTCCTGTTTAACATTGCCATCAAGATATTTTACTAAAAGAAAATTGTCCAATTCTTTCCAATAGTCAACAAGATTATTAGCAGTATTGCATGAATAATCAGTTAGAAAATCAGCCGCTTTCTCTGGCGAAGAGTTATAAAGTTTAAGGGCAGCCTCATCAATTATAGGCAACAAATTAACAAATTTATTTTCTAATGCCGACTGATGCTTTTCTATTTCAGGCATAACTCTATCATAAAATAAGTATTTAAAATGAGCCAATCTATTAAAAACCCAAAAAGCGGCATCATCTTTATAAGTTAAAATATCGCCATATCCTTCAGCCCATTTTTCGGCTGGTTTTGTAATACCGACATAAAACGGAACATATACGCAAGAACCGGCGTCATCAACACCAAACCAATAAATACCGCCAATAGGATTAGGTAAAAAACTACGCATTTGGGCAATAAAAGAAAATCCTGTTTGCTGAGTAACTGTAACTCTTTCCTGACAATATTCTTTCCCCTCATACTCAAAAGTCAATGGGCGCCAGCGATAGGGCATACCTGAAGGTTCTGCACCAAAATCTTTTGTCATATCTAAATCTGTGCCTTGCAAATAATTACGTTTAAACTTAAATAAATCTAATTGGCTCAATTTTCTATTTGGCTTTACATATAATGGAAGCCGAGTTTCTAAATCATTTCCACAAGCAGCTTCCCAATATTTAGCCATATCATCATTAATTTCGTTAAACATTGCCCAAACTCTTAACTCACAAAAGCGTGCAGCCTCATAATTCATTGGAGCATAAGCCTGAGAAAAGGAAAAATCTTCATCTTTCCCGGTAAAATAACCATGCTCACGCGCAAAACTTATTACATCATCAGAATAAACAACTGAAATATCTTTATCAAAAATTTTAGATAAATTTTTACTCGAAATTGATATTTTCATATTTTCTAAAGGAAAATTTGTTATTCGCGAATGATTTGCATGAGCAGAAACATAACCATCAGGAATTTTTATGGCAACAAACAGAACTCCTTTATTTTTATTAATATATTTTTTTAACTTTTTATCATATACTAAATTTACGCCTTTTCCAACAACTTCTAATATCCACACCTCATTTGGGTCGCCAATCGAAAAACTCTCGCCACTACTTGCATAACCGTATTCATTTAATAATTCTATCATTACTTTAATCGCTTCTCTGGCAGTTTTCGACCTTTGCAAAGCCACAAACATAAGACTACCATAATCAATTATTCCTGTAGTATCAAGTAAGTCGTTACGTCCGCCAAAAGTTGTTTCTCCAATTGCAACTTGATGCTCGTTCATAAAACCGACAACTTTGTAAGTGTGAGAAACTTGCGGAATTTCTCCCAAAGGTTTATTCGAACCTCTATCATACATTGTTAACATTGAACCCGCAGGCCAATCGACTGCCGGTCGCCAATATAATTCACCATAACGAATATGAGAATCTGCCGAATAACTAATCATTGTACTGCCATCAACTGAAGCAGACTTAGTTACTAAATAATTTGTACAAGTGTTTCCAAAAAATGGGATAAACAAAAATCCAAACAATAAAACTAAATATTTTTTCATATTTAAAAACTTTAATTCACGAATATAATAATATTTTAAGATATTGAATAAAGAGATTTTATTTATCATAAATTTTGTATATTTGTAAAAACGGCAAACCAAATGAAAAATAATAAATTTATCAAAATATTAATTTTCACATTTTTAACTATTAGTTTTAACTTAAATTTCAAATTATTTTCACAAAACTCGAAATCTGATGATATTATGAATAGAAAAGCTACTGTCGCTGGTCAATTTTATGCCGAAACAAAAGATAATTTAGAAAAAGATCTAAATAAACTTTTTTCGCTTGCCCAAGAAAGAAAACAAGAGGCGCAAGCAATTATTTCGCCTCATGCCGGATATGTTTTTAGTGGAGAAGTTGCTGCTTCTGCAATAAATCAAATTAATCCCGACAAAAAATATAAAAACATTTTTATAATAGCATCAAGCCATACAAAATATTTCCAAGGAGCTTCTATATATAATATAGGTAATTACGAAACTCCACTTGGCGAGGTAAAGGTTAATATTGAGCTGTGTAATGAGTTAATAAAAAATAATAAAGTTTTTTCTTTTTACCCCGATGCACATAAAACAGAACATAGCATTGAAGTGCAACTGCCTTTTTTACAATATCATTTAAAAAATGATTTTATGATTGTCCCAATTGTAATTGGTGCTGATGGTGATAATAGTTCCGAAAAAATTGCACAGGCTCTTAAACCTTACTGGAATAGCGATAATATTTTCATTGTTTCAACCGATTTTTCGCATTATCCAACATATAACGATGCTGTAAACATTGACATGCTCACTGCAAACGCAATTTGTACAGGAAAACCGGAAAAGTTTGCAGAACTTGTAAACAAAAAAACAGGAATTAAAAATCTTGCTACAAATTGTTGTGCCTGGAACTCGGTTCTAGTGCTAATGTATTTAGCCCAAGAAAATTATTCTTACAATAAAATTCAATATAAAAATTCAGGCGATTCGCCCTATGGTAGTAAAGATAGAGTCGTAGGATATTGGGCAATTTCTTTAACTAAAAAAAATAATTCAGAGTTTTCATTAAGCGAAAGTGAAAAAATTGAGCTTTTAAAACTAGCTCGACAAAGCGCAGAATCAAAAATTAAGGAAAACAAAAATTTAGACCTTTCAAAACTAAATTTTTCTGATAATTTAAACCAAAAATGCGGTGCTTTTGTAACTTTTAACAAAAGCTCAAATTTACGTGGCTGTATTGGAAGGTTTGAGCCAAATGTTCCGCTATATCAAGTAATTGCTGAGATGGCAGTGGCAGCAGCAACAGAAGATTATCGCTTCTCTCCTATTTCAAAAAGCGAAATTGACGAAGTTGATATCGAAATATCTGTTCTTACGCCTATGAAAAAAATTTATTCTATTGATGAAATTCAACTCGGAAAACATGGAATATATATTGTGAAAAATGGCAGAGCTGGCACTTTCTTACCACAAGTAGCGAGCGATACAGGCTGGAGTTTAGAAGAATTTCTTGGGCATTGCGCAAGAGATAAGGCAGGAATTGGATACACAGGTTGGAAAGACGCTGATATATATATTTATGAAGCCCTTGTGTTTTCCGAAAATGAGCTTATTAAAAGAAATAAAAACCAAGCTAAATATTTTAAAAAATTAGATGACGGAAAAGTCCAATGTACTCTTTGCCCTCACGAATGTATTCTTGGCGAAGGCAAAATTGGACGCTGTAAAACAAGGCAAAATATTAACGGCGAACTAGTTACTAATAGTTATGGGAAACTTGTTGCAATACATATCGACCCTATTGAAAAAAAACCTTTATATCATTTTCTACCCGGAACAAACAGCCTTTCGTTTGGAACAGCAGGTTGCAATATGAATTGTAAAAATTGTCAAAATTCAGAAATATCGCAAAACAAACCTAGCGACATAGAATATATCCAAGCAACACCAGAAGAAATTATTGCTACAGCTAAAAAAAATAATTGCCAATCTATTTCTTACACTTATACAGAACCTACAGTATTTTATGAGTTTATGTTAGAAACCGCCAAATTAGCTAAGGAAAATGGAATTAAAAATATTATCGTTTCAAACGGATATATAAACCCCGATCCTTTAATGGAACTGATTCCATATTTACATGCTGCAAATATTGACTTAAAAGCATTTAACGACTCAATTTATCAAAAAATTACCTCAGCTAAACTTGAACCTATTTTAAATACTTTAAAAATTTTAAAACAAAACAATATTTGGCTCGAAATTACAAACCTTGTTATCCCAACATATACAGACGATTTTGATATGATTAGTGAAATGTGCGACTGGTTAATAGAAAATGGATTTGGCGAAACACCTTTACATTTTAGTCGTTTTTTCCCATCTTATAAAATGATGGACATTCCACCTACTCCTATCGAAACAGTAGAAAAAGCCGCCAAAATTGCCAAAAATAAAGGAATTAAATATGTTTATCTCGGTAATGTTCACCAATTAGAATCAAATACAATTTGTCCAAAATGTGGGGAAATTTTAATTAATCGAAAATCATATATTACTAACTCAGCAAACTTTTCGGGTAAATGCCCGAAATGCGGAGAAATAATAAACGGAATTTGGTGAAAATACTAATTTGCGATTAACTTTGCAAAATGTCTCAAGAAACAAATTCTAAAATAGAATTAAAAAAAATGTTGCTTGCTATGGTAATCCCAGCAAGTTTTATGTTTTTAGCGTGGATGGTATTTCTTTTAGAATATAGTTTAAATATAAGTTTTTCTCAATATGGGCTTAGACCTAAAAATTTACACCAATGGTATGGAATTTTGACAATGCCTTTTCTTCACGGAGGAGTTGACCATATCCTTGCAAATACAATAAGTTTTATAGTTTTAGGAAGTATGTTATTCTATTTTAACAACAATAAGGCGATAATTATTTTTATTCTTTCTTATTTTATTAGCGGAATTTTTACTTGGATTATTGCAAGAAATAATATCCATATTGGCGCTTCTGCAATGATTTATGCGTTTGCTGCTTACCTTTTTACTACCGGAATAATAGGAAAAAATATTAAAAGAATGGCTGTTACATTAATTGTAATATTTTTTTATGGAAGCATGATTTGGGGAATGGTACCGCTGAAATTAAATATCAGCTGGGAAGGACATCTAGCAGGTTTCTTAACGGGAGCACTCCTCGCAACAATTTTTACTCCGCCTAACCCGCCAAGTCCTTTCGAAGAAGATGATAATAATGAGGAAGAAGAAGATAAATTTTATTTAATTGATGAAAACGAAACAAATAAAGAAAATTTACTAAACTAAATCATGCAAAATAAAACAAATACAAAGCTCCCATGGAAAGATTACTCCAATTATATAAAAAATATATTCGGAGAAAGAGTGCAAAAAATTTCTGTAAATGCTGGATTTTCTTGCCCTAATCGAGACGGAAAAATTGCAAAAGGAGCTTGCATTTATTGTACAAATGAAAGTTTTTCGCCTTTTTACTGCTCAGCTGATTTATCTGTCAAAGAACAATTGCAAAAAGGAATAGAGTTTTTTGGTGAAAAATATAAATCTCAAAAATATTTAGCTTATTTCCAATCATACACAAATACTTATGGAGAAATAGACCACTTAAAAAATCTATATTTACAAGCGCTTTCCGTAAAAAATATTGTAGGATTGGTTATAGCAACTCGCCCAGATTGCATTGACGAAGATATTCTGAAAATGCTTAAAGAAATTTCATCGGATAAATATTTAAGTATCGAGTATGGTGCAGAATCAACAAAAAATGAAACTTTAAATTTTATTAACAGAGGACATACTTGGGAACAAACCGTAAATGCAGTTAAATTAACTAGTAAATTTGGAATCAATTGTGGATTACACTTAATTTTAGGCTTACCAAAAGAAAATGAGAATGATTTTTTAAATCATGCTAAAGAAATTTCAAAATTAAAAATACAAACTCTCAAAATTCATCAAATGCAAGTATTGAGAAAAACTAAACTTGAAAAAATTTATGCTGAAAATCCCGAAATATTTTTTAACTTAGAGCTAGAAAATTATATAAGTGTAATTACAAAATTTTTAGCTTATTTAAACCCAGAAATTGTTGTTGAAAGATTTACAAGCGAATCGCCTAAAGAAATGCTCATTTACCCTAACTGGGGTGGTAAAAAAAATTTTGAAATAAGCCATATCGTGCTAAAGAAAATGAAAGAAGAAAATAATTATCAAGGAAAATTATTTAACATTTCTTAGCTCTAACCTGAAAACTAATAGAAGACTCATAAAAGGTTTACGTACAAAATTTTTCCAAAAATTGCTGAAAACAAAAATAAATTTATACTTTTGATAAAAAAATTTTAATAATGAAGATATTAAGACAAAAAATAAACTTCAATCACATAATAACGCTTTGTAATTAATTTATTAGATGAAAAAGTGGAAACAGAAAGCAATAGTACAGAAGTTTATTTCTTATTTACCTTTTAGTAATAAAATAAACTTTATATTTCAAAAATATGTAACAAAAGGAGTAAATCTCACTGATAGCTACTTTTACGACCGACTTGGACATGCAAAAGACCACATTAAGGCTTATCAAAAATATTCTGGGAAATTAATCCCAGAAGCTTGTCTTGAAATTGGAACAGGTTGGTATCCAATTGTACCTATTAGTTTATTTTTAATAGGCTCTAATAAAATTTATTCGGTAGATGTTTCATTTCTTACTTCAAAACAACGTATAAAAATTTGTTTGCAGAAATTTGTAAATTGCTATAATGAAGAAAAACTAAAAGATTATATCAATTTCCAAGCAGAAAGATTCGACATTATTACAAATATTTTAAACGATTACGAAAAATTATCTTTGAACAAGGTCTTAGAAACCTTGAATATTACTTATCTTATCGAAGATGCTAGAAATCTTTCATTGCCAGACAATTCAATTGACTTAATAAACTCAAATAACACTTTTGAACATATTTACCCAGATATTTTAATAAATATTCTCAAAGATTTCAGAAGAGTTGTGAAAAAAAATGATGGTATAATGTCTCACTTCATTGATATGTCCGATCATTTTGCACACTTTGATAAAACAATAAATGTATATAATTTTCTTAAATTCTCTGATAAAAAATGGAAATGGATAGATAATTCAATACAACCACAAAACAGGAGTAGAATTTATGACTACAAACAAATCTATAATGAATTAAACATTCCTATTTCCGAAGAATCATTCAGAGAAGGAAATATTGACGACCTGAAATCAATTTGCCTTGCAGAAAAATTCGCGAATAACCAACTCGAAGAAATTGCTAAAACTCACTGCCATTTTATTTCAATAATAAAAACAATAAATTAAAATTTTTCATAAATTATTCATTTTTAATTCTAAGCCCTGAGCGCAGGCTAAGGGTCATTCTACATTTCTTTTTCTCCGCCTTGAGCTTGATATTGATTGGATTTCACGTCTGTAAGAGTAATATAATCGAACCTATTCAAATATATACGTAGCAAATTAAATTAAGTTTCGTTTTTTTGCTTCAAATAAGTTCAACTTTTAAAAGTC
>CAYRQZ010000035.1:0-23472 GCA_964426585.1 uncultured Bacteroidales bacterium
TTATTTTTTCTTTTTACCTTCACCCCTACATTAGCAATTTGTCCGCCCATAGGTGGAGAAAGTTTTTTTATATAAACTTCGGCTTTTGGTAAATTATTAAATTCAGCAAATAAAGCGTCTAAAATTAATGAGGCAAGGTGTTCTAATAAATTAACTTTATTTTCGCTTATAACTTTTTTAACTATAATATATGCTAACTGATAGTTTATGGCGTCTTCGAGTTTATCGCTTTTTTCTGCTTTTGAAGTGTTATACCATAATTTAAGATTTACAATAAATTTATTACCTACAAGTTTTTCTTCTTCGTAATGCCCATGAAAAGCAAAAAACTCCATTCCTTCTATAATAATTTTATTCATGTTAAATTTATTATTTACTATTAATTAATATCTTACAAAAATATAAAAATAATACTAAGGGCTATTTAATTGTATTAATATGTAAATAATTTAAGCTAAAACTTTTATCTTTGTAGTCTTAAATTTAATTCAAATGGAAGAAAAAAAAGAATCTTTAAATTTTATTGAACAAATTATAACTAATGATTTAGAAACTGGAAAACATGAAAGTATTTTAACTCGTTTTCCTCCTGAGCCTAATGGTTATTTACATATTGGTCATGCAAAATCTATTTGTTTAAATTTTGGATTAAAAAAAACCTTTAATGGGAAAACAAATTTACGCTTCGATGATACCAATCCTTCAAAAGAAGAAATTGAGTATGTAAATTCTATTATCGAAGATATTCGCTGGTTAGGTTTTGAGTATGATAATTTATTTTATGCCTCAGATTATTTTGAGCAATTATATCAATGGGCGGTTATGTTGATAAAAGATGGAAAAGCATATATTGACGAGCAAAGTTCCGAAGAAATTAGTAGGCAAAGAACAAATCCTGCAAGTCCGGGAATTGAAAGTCCTTATAGAAATAGAAGTGTTGAAGACAATTTGAGATTATTTGAAGAAATGCGTTCAGGCATTCACGATGAGGGCAGTATGGTATTGCGGGCAAAAATTGATATGAATTCCCCAAATATGCATAAACGCGACCCAATTATGTATCGCATTATGAAAAAATCGCATGATAGAACAGGCGACAAATGGTGTATTTATCCAATGTATGACTATGCACATGGGCAAAGTGATTATATCGAGGGAATTACTCATTCTATTTGTACTTTAGAATTTGAAGTTCATCGACCACTTTACGATTGGTTTTTAGATCAAATCGACACAAGCGGAAAACGACCACGCCAGATTGAGTTTGCTCGTTTAAATCTTACATATACTGTAATGAGTAAAAGAAAACTTTTGGAATTAGTTACAAATAAATATGTAAATTCTTGGGACGACCCACGCATGCCTACAGTTAGTGGTTTACGCAGACGTGGTTATACGCCGGAATCTATTCGTAATTTTGCCGATAGAATAGGAGTAGCAAAGCGCGAAAATTTTATTGACGTAGGATTATTGGAATATTTTATACGTGAAGATTTAAACAAAAAAGCCACAAGAGTAATGGCAGTTTTAGATCCTATAAAAGTTGTTATAACTAATTATCCCGAAGGAAAATCCGAAATTTTAGAAGCTCAAAATAATCCTGAAGATGATACAGCTGGCACTAGAAATATTAGTTTTAGTCGCGAAATTTTTATCGAAAGAGACGACTTTATGGAAGAAGCACCAAGCAAATTTTTTAGACTAAAACCAGGTGGCGAAGTTAGGTTACGTTATGCTTATTTTGTTAAATGCGAAAATATTGTAAAAGACGCTAATGGAAATATTGCCGAAATTCATTGTACTTATGACCCCGAGAGTAAAGGCGGAAAATCACCAGACGGTAGAAAAGTAAAAGGCACAATTCATTGGGTTGACTCTCAAACTTGTATAAATGGAGAGTTAAGACTTTATGATAGGCTGTTTACGAAAGAAAATCCCGAAGATGTCGAAGAAAACGAAACTTATTTAGATTATATTAATCCTAATTCCTTACAAATTGTAAATGCAAAACTTGAAAAATATTTAGAAAATGTTAATGTTGCCGAAAAATTTCAATTTGAGCGTAAAGGATATTTTTGTGTTGATTTAGATTCAAAACCTGATAAACTTATTTTTAATAGAACTGTAGGGCTTAAAGATTCTTGGTCAAAAATTTCAAATAATGAATAAAATAAATAATTGTGCTATTTTCCCCGGCTCATTTGATCCATTTACAGTTGGACACGAGTCTGTTCTTAGACGAGCTTTGCCTTTATTCGATAAAATTATAATTGGCATTGGAGATAATAACTCAAAATCTGCATTTTTAAGTATTGAAAAACGAAAAAATATTATCGAAAAAGTTTTTGTAGATAATCCAAAAATCGAAGTGCAAATATATTCTGGATTAACAGTAGATTTTTGTAAAATAATGAACTGCAAATATATTTTACGTGGTTTGCGAACTTCGGCAGATTTTGAGTTTGAAAGAGCAATAGGACAAACTAATAAGCTCTTAGACAATGATATAGAAACGGTTTTTATTTTAACTTTACCCGAACATACTTTTATTTCAAGCAGTATTGTAAGGGATATTATTAAAAATAATGGCGATTTAAGTGCCTTTCTCCCAAAAGGAATTAGCAGAGATGATTTTTAAAAATGACTGAGTTTATTGTTCAATCATTTTTGATTTATTTTGATTATTCTTAAAATAAAAGAATAAACCAAGCCCCATCATTAAGAATAAGATTCCCGAACTTATATAAGATATTAAAACACCTTTTTTATAAATTTCGGGTATAAATTCAAATTTAATCTCATGTTTTCCAGCTGGCACTATCATAGACCTTAAAATATAATTAGCTCTAAAATAATCAACTTCTTTGCCATCTATACTAAGTTTCCAGCCATGAGGATAATAAATTTCTGAAAAAACAGCTAAATTATTAACCGTAGAATTAGATTCGTAAACAGCATAATCAGGTGCCACATCTATTAATTTAATATATGCAGAACTATCATTTTCATTATTCCAAATTTTTAATTGGTCTTGATATCTTATATTTACAACAGCTTGTGTTTTGGTGTCGAGGTTTTTTAATATATTTAATTCTTCATCAGGATTTTCAGCAATAATTACGCTATCCACAAACCAAGCATTACCCAAAGCTTTGTCATTTAATATTGGCTCTGTATTTGGGCTATAAATTATGTATTTTGTATTTAACATATTTATAATAGGTGTGCGTGCTTGTTGATTGAAGATTTGCTGAACAAGCTCAGATGAAAATTTATTTTTACTAGATTCTTCAACAATATATTGCAAAAAAGCCATTTCTCTAAACATAATTGAATCGTGAACTTCTTGCACTCTTCGTATTTTGGCTCCCGAATATCCGCCAATAGATTTATGATAAAAAGAAGTAGACCCATCGTTAAAAACTCCATTAGCACCAAAGCTAAGATTACAAACTCTATAATGGGGGTCTTTATCTTTTAATACAAACTCGTCAGCCCTCGACTTTTCAAAAGGTATTTTATATTTTCTTTTTTCCACAAAATTATCTTCGTTTAAATATCTTTTGTCGATAGTCCACATATCGGCTAAAACTAAAACAGCAAGCGAAGCAATAATAATATTTGGTTTTGTTTTTTTATGTAGCAATAAAAATATTAAACCTGCTCCTAATATAACAAAAACAAGAGAACGAGTAGCATCTTTTCTAACCAAACTTGCTCTATCTTGATATATCGCGTTTATAAAATCTTGTTTAAAAACTTCTTTTGCTTCGGCATATTCCTTTTCTTGTGGAAAATATGAGGCTAAACCTTCAGCTAATTGAATTTCACTTTTGCCTTCACCACTTAAACCAAAAATACTAGGTGAAGCAATAAATACTAAAAGAATAAAAGCAGTAATTCCGAAAGCTATATAAAGATTTTTTAAAAGTATTTTTGTATTAATTTTTTCTTTTAAAATTTCGACAATAGCTAAAACTCCAAGGAGAGGAATAGTAGTTTCGGCAATTACCAATATCATAGAAACAGTTCTAAACTTATTATATCCTGGGAAGTAATCTAAGAAAAGATGAGAAAGAAGTTCAAAATTTCGACCCCATGAAAGCAAAATTGAAATTAGCGTTAAACATAAAAGCCACCATTTAAACTTTCCTTTCACAATTAGTAAACCGAGAATAAACAAGAATATTACTATTGCACCAACATAAACGGGACCAGAAGTAAAAGGCTGATCGCCAAAATATGTTGGCATAGATTTGCTTATTTCTTTCGCAGCTTCGTTTCCAAACACATTTTTTATTTGCGAATATGATTCAGAGTCTTCAGACAATGGCGACTGCGAGGCACCTCCTTTTACATTTGGAATTAATAGGGTAAATGTTTCGTCTATACCGTAACTCCAACTAGTGGCATAAGATTTATCTAAACCAGAGGTATGGGCTTGGCCTTGTTTTGTGCTTAGTTCAGATTTTCCGCGGATAGAATAAGGAATATATTCTTGAGTGGTCATTATAAAGGCAGCATTTATTCCAAGTGCGAGAATTACGCCAATTATTAAAATTCCTGTTGTTTTTGCAAATCTTAAAATATATTTGTCTTTAATAGCCCAAATAAGTTCAAAAATACCGTAAGTTAAAATGGCTAAGCCTGTATAATAAGTAATTTGAACATGATTGCTTAAAATTTGCAAAGCCAGAAAAAAGCTCATTAAGAACATTCCCGACCAGGGCTTTTTTCGCTCAAAAGCCAGAAAAACTCCTGCTAAAATAGGTCCTATATAACCAATAGCAATAGCTTTTGTAAAGTGTCCTGCGGTAATAATTATAAAAAAGTATGACGAAAACCCAAACATTATAGCACCTAAAATTGAAATCCAAGGATTTACTCTAAGTGTAATTAAAAGGATATAAAAACCTAATAAATACCAAAAAATCATATTTATTGGTACGGCGTCATTAAAAATAAATACTTTATAAATTTTAAAAAATATGTTTTCTTGTTTTGCTGTGGATACAGCATAAGTTGGCATTCCGCCAAACATGCTATTATTCCAGAAAACTAACCTGTCGTTTTCTTTTTCGTAATCATTATTTGCTTTAGCTATTGCGGTGTAGGTATTGTAATCGTGAGTAGAAATTCTTTTGCCTTGCAAATATGGCTTGCCATAAAGAAAAGCTATTATTAAAAATAATAAAACGGCAATAAAATGCGGTAAATTTTTTTTAAAGAAATCTGAGTTCATAGTTTATTTAATTATTTTGCCGTAAAAATATAAAGATTTAAGCTAATTAAGTAAGATTTTTATTAATATTTTCTTTTTATCTTTGGGGCGTGAAAAAATATCTTATCGTAATATTGTTTTTATTAATTTCTTCTTTTTTGTTTTCTCAGCACGAAAACATAGAAAGGCATTTTAGTTCTTATAAACTTAACACTATTGTTTATCCAGACTATACATATTACGATGACACGCTTACCGATTTCTTTTTTTTATACATGCCACAGCAGAAATATAGCCTAAATTATTTGGGCTTACCTAATCTTGGGTCAGCTTTTTACCCTTCCATATATTCTGAAAGGCGTAATTGTGAATATTGGTTTTTGGATAATTACTCCCCTTATATTCAGTCGCATGACGAAATAGTTTATTTTGATGCAAAAAAACCTTTTAGTTTATTCAAATTTGCAGGTGGAGGTGGAGGTCAAGAACTTGTTAAGTTTTTGCACACTCAGAATATAAGCCCAACATTTAATTTTGCTTTTAATTATGATATTATTAATTCTGACGGATATTATCAATACTCAAAATCTAAAATTAACGCCATAAGCCTTGCAACTGCTTATACTAAAAGAAAATATCAAAGCCATTTTAATTTTATTTTTAATAAAATTAACAATCTCGAAAACGGTGGTTTAAAAGATTTAAATAAGTATTTTCATTCAAATTATTCTGCGGGTACTTATAGCACAAACCTTTCGCAAGCACAAAACACAGTTTCTCAATTAGGATTTCAATATAATCACGAATTTCGATTTGGCTCCTATAGTATCGATACAATTGTTGCTTCAAAAGATACAAGTATAAATAAAAATTTTCAAACGCGGTTTTCGATTGTTCATGATATTAAGGCAGATAAATATCATAGAATTTATCAAGATGTTCCTTCAAGTTTTTATACAAATACATTTTTTGATACCCGAAATACGTTTGATTCAACTAGCTTTAGAACATTAAATAATAAAGTATTATTAAATTATAGTTTTAAAACAGGAGAAAAAATTGAAAATTTGCAGATGTTCGCCGGACTTAAATCGCATTTATATAATTACACATTAGATTCAAGTATTTCGCATACACATTTTTCAAATTTTCTTGTTGGCAATTTAATTTTAAAGACAGAGTCTTCAAACTTAAACCTTGATGTCGAATATTGTTTTATGGGCAAAGACGTTAATGGATTTGAATTTTTTGGGGATTATAATTTGGATATTGGTAGTTTTAAAACTTGGAACATAAATTTTGATTTTTCAAATTTAAATCCATCTGAATTTATTGACATGTATTCATCAAACCATTATATTTGGGATGCTGATAGGTTAAAAATAAGTAATCTTAGCGCTAATACAGCTGTAAATTTTGAAAAATATAAATTTTCTATTGGTATAAATTCTAATTTATTAAAAAATTATATTATTTTTAATACCGAATCAATGCCAGCACAAGTTGCGAGTGCAAATTTTGTCGGCGATGTTTGGTTGTCAAAACAGTTTGATTTTGGCAAGTTTCATTGGTTTTCAAAACTTTCATATCAATATATAAAAGATAAAAAATATCTTCCACTTCCAGAGTATATTGCATATTCTTCAATATATTTTAAATCGCCATTATTTAAAAAAGCTATGATTTTACAATTAGGATTCGATGTTAAATATTTTTCAAAAGCCTACTTATACGCATATAATCCAGCCTTGGGAGTTTTTTATTTACAGACAGAAAGAAAATATGGGAACTATCCTAACGCAGCCTTTAATTTGTCGGTATTGGTAAAACGTTTGAGGGGTTTTGTTAGAATTAGTAATTTTAATTCATTTATAATGGCAAGGAATTATTTTGTTTCTCATAATATGCCCGACAATCCTTTTTCGTTTAATTTTGGAATATCGTGGGAATTTTATGATTAAATTCTCCTGAAAGATTTTTATTTAATTATTTTGTTTATCTTGTGTCCTAAATAATAATAATTAATAATGAGCAAAAGACCAGGAAGCCATATTAAAAGCTTTAAAGTATTAACAATAGTTTTATTTGTTATTTTACTCGGTTTAGGTATAATTCCAATTTATAATTATTTAAAAACACTAAGCGAACGAGATCAAAACAAAATAGATTTTGAAGAAATTAAGGAATTGGGCAAGCTAAAAGTTGTTTTGAGCACCAACTTAATTGACTATTTCATTTATCAGGGTCAACCTATGGGTTTTCAGTTAGAAATGCTTGAAAGTTTTGCCAAAGATAAAAACCTTGAGTTAGAAATTATTATCGAAAATGATTCGGAAAAAGGAATAAATTTGCTTTTGAATAGAAACTGCGACATACTTGCTCAAAGTATTATTAATAGTCCCGAAAGAGATTTGTTGGTAGATTTTACAATTCCAGTACGCAAAACACATTTAGTGCTAATCCAAAGAACTCTTATGAGCGATTCTGTTAATAAACAAGTTTCAAATTTTGCTGATACTCAATTAAAAACTATCTATTTGCAAAAGAATCAGGCAAATTTGAAAAGTTTAAAAAACATATTACTAGATTTAGTTAGAAATTTTCATTTAATAGAAATTGATTCAATTCCAAGCGAGGTTATTGTCAAAAATGTTTCAGAAGGTATATTTGATTATGCTGTCGTTGATTATAATATTGCAGTAATAAGTTATTCTTATTGGAGTAATATTGATTATAGTGTAGAAGTTAGCTTAAATCAAAATATTTCATGGTGCGTTCGCCCAGAATCAAAAAATTTACTTGATACTTTGAATGTTTGGTTAGATAATTATATGAAGACAAGTAATTATAATCGCTTGTCTATTAAGTATATAAATAATAGTAAAAATTTAGTTGATTTTCAGAGCGACTTTTATTCTACAAACTCAGGAGTAATTAGTAAATACGATGAAAAAATACGCAAATATTCTCAGTTAATTGATTGGGATTGGAGATTAGTTTCTTCTTTAATTTATGAAGAGTCGAGATTTAATCCTAATGTTGTAAGCTGGGCGGGAGCAAAAGGTTTAATGCAACTTATGCCAGCAACTTTTCGTAAATTTAATGATTCGGGCAAAACAGGAATAGATGCTCAAATTTATGCAGGAATAAAATATTTAGAGTTTCTCGATTTGCAATTTAAAGATGAAATTCCCGAATTTGATAATAGAGTTTATTTCATTTTGGCCTCCTACAATATTGGTCCGGGGCATGTTGAAGATGCAATGCGTTTAGCCGAAGCCGAAAGCGAGGATTTTTCCTCTTGGGAAGTTGTTTCGCACTACCTTTCAAATTTATCAAACCCAAAGTATTATAAACAAGAAGTTGTTAAACATGGATATTTTCCAGGTATTTATTCTGTTGAATTTGCAAAATCAATAATGAATAGGTATAAACAATATTTGAATGTAATACCAGAATAAAAGTGTTTTTATCTAAAAAAACTTGAATAATTAATTAACCAAAAATTTCGAACTTATAGTTTTATCTTTTGATGTAATGTTTATTATATACATTCCTGTTGGGAAATTGCTAATGTCAATATCTATTAAACCTTTTGCTTGAGATTGCGAAAATAGTATTCTTCCAGAAATATCAGATATTGAAAATTGTTCTACATCCAATTCTCCAAGTTTTATGTAAATGTTGGTATTAGCAGGGTTTGGGTAAATTGATATTGCCTGATTTTCGATTGAACTTATCGAACTTGTTATTGCATAAGTTTTAAGATTAATTCTAAAATTACTAATTTCAGAATCGTTATAAATAATTAGTTCAGCAGTTTTTGTTCCAATGGAAGTAGGAGAAAGACTTAATGAAAACGGGATATTTTGTCCGGGCAAAATACTATGCTCAATTTCTTCATCATAAGTTAAATTAAAGTTCATGTCTTGGTCGTTTTGAAGCCTGAAAATGTTTTCGTCTAAAAGATTAATAATATCACCACCGTCGTTGAATAGTGATAATTGTTTTGTTTCTGGGATTTCGGAAATTACTATATTTCCAAAATTTAATTCTTCTTGGTGATTATAAAGTTGGGAATTATTTTTAATTAATAATTTTGCTTTTTTCCTAAAAATGTATGCGGATCCTGGGTTCATTAGTGGATTTTCGCCGTTAATATCATGGTCTTCTTGGTTAGCTGTAACAATAAAATTATAATTTCCTATTGCTACTGCATATCCGAATGCGTCAGTAGAACCTCTGTCGTTAGGGCAAATTTTTTGTATTTGTGCCCAAGAATTATTAGTCAATTTAAACAGATAAGCAGCACCAGCGTTAAAAAGCATATTTCCCCCATTTAAATCATGGTCTTCGTTAATAGCACCTATTAAAGCATATTCATTATTAATAGCAACCGATTTTCCAAAATTATCACCTTTTTCGAGGTCGTTAGATTTAAGCTTTGCTTGTTGTTGCCAGGTTCCGGCATTATATTTAAAAACATATGCTGCCCCAGCAGTTTGTAGGTTTGAATTTTCACTATCAGAAAATGCACCGACAATAATATAATTGTTATTTATTGAAACTGAATTGCCAAAATAACTTTCAGTTCTTCTGTCGTTAGCCACTAGTTTTTGCGTTTGAACCCAATTTCCGCCTTGCTGGAAAAAAACATAAACGGCTCCGGCGTCCATTATATAGTTATTATTGGTGGCATTTTGGTCTTGAAGATATGCTCCAATAGCAATAGAATTTTCGTATATAGAAACCGTTGCCCCAAAATAGTCTGCTGCACTCCTGTCATTGGCAACAAGTTTTTTTGTTTGTGTCCAATTGTCTACTTGTTTTTCGAAAACATAAGCTGCTCCAGCTTTGTCTTTTTGGTTTAAGCCTTGTTCATCTTTGCCCTGTTGAAATGCACCGACAACAATGTTGTTTCCACTAATTGATACAGACCAACCAAAAAGGTCGTCACTGTTTCTATCCGAAGCGCAAATTTTTTGTATTTGAGTCCATTCTCCTTCAATATTTTTGAAAATATACACAGAACCAGTATTTGGCTTTGTGTTTATACCGTTTTCATCTTCGTCTTCTTGTGGAGCTCCAACAACAATATAATCTCCATCAATGGCTACCGAATAACCAAAAAAATCTCCAACATTTCTGTCGTTTGAAACAATTTTTTGATAAAATTCCCAGTTACCTTCGTTGTTTTTATAAATATATGCAGCACCTGCTTTAGACAATGTATTTTCTTCATTAGCATCCTTGTTTTCTTGGTTTGCCCCAATAATAACAAAATCTCCATAAATTGCTGCCGAAGCTCCAAAATAAACATCAGATGCACGCTCTGTCGCTGTAATTTTTAAATTTTGATTCCAATCTTGTGGGAATAAATGAGTTGAAATAATAAGAAAAATTAAAATAAAAAAAATGTTAAGCGAAAATTTCATAAAAATTAAATTTAATAAGTTTGCAAAATTATATTTTTTTTTGTTCCTGCAAAATCATTAGATTAGGATTATAGTTAAGTAGAAAATTTTATTTTTAGTTTATTTTTATTATAGATAATTTTACAAATAATTTGTTGATTAAAAAAACATTACTTATCTTTGACCAATCGTTCAATCAAAGATTTAAATAAATATTTTAAACTTATATTTTATGCAGCACAAAGGCTTAAGCGATAATGAAATAATAGAAAGCAGGTCAAAGCATGGTCAAAATATTATTAGTCCTCCCCCAAAAGAATCTTTGTTAAAACTTTTTTTTGAAAAGTTTAATGACCCAATTATTAAAATTCTTTTAGTTGCAGCTTTTTTATCTCTTTTAATTGGTTTTATAAATAATCATTATATTGAAACAGTTGGAATATTTTTAGCGATATTTTTGGCTACTGGCGTTTCTTTTTGGTTTGAGTATGATGCAAATAAAAAGTTCGATATTTTGAATTTAGTGAATGATGATAGTAGCGTAAAAGTTATTCGTAATGGTATTGTAACCGAGATTAGTAAAAAAGATATTGTAGTTGGTGATATTATTGTTTTAGCAATAGGTGATGAAGTTCCTGCCGATGGTCTTATACTGGAGTCAGTTTCTTTGCAAGTTGATGAGTCGAGTTTAACCGGCGAAGTTTTAGTAGAAAAGTCGCATGAGCCGAGAGTGGAAACAGAAAAACTAGCTTATCCTTGTAATTATTTATTACGCGGTTCAAAAGTATTAGATGGGAATTGTATTTTTCGCGTCGAGCTTGTTGGAGATAAAACAGAATATGGAAAACTTGCAAAAAGTTCTGTAGAAAATTCTGAAGTAAAAACCCCTTTAAATCTTCAATTGGATAAGCTAGCAAGAGTAATTGGTATAATAGGTACTTCTGTTGCGGTATTAACTTTTTTTTCCTTATTAATTAAAGACTTAGTTTTAGGCGAAATTACCTTTACAGCAATTCAAGTTTATTATTTATTAAATATTGCTCTATTTTTTGCCCTTGTCAGTATCAAATTTTGGTTCCCATTATTAACTTTGCTTTTTGCAGCTGTTTTGAAACTTAAATTCAGTTGGCAAACCCGAATTACTACATATAGCAATTACAAAATATTTTTATTATCTATTTTGATTTTTATTGTTCTAAGTTTTATCCCTTATTTTTTTGGTTTAAGCCCATTCCAGTCAAATGTATGGATTGACATAAAAACAGCTTCAACAATTTTGCAATATTTTATGGTTGCTGTTACTTTAATTGTTGTTACTGTTCCCGAAGGTTTGCCTATGAGTGTGAATTTAAGTTTAGCTCTAAGCATGCGTAATATGCTTAAGGCTAACAATCTTGTTAGAAAAATGCATGCCACTGAAACTTTAGGCGCTTGTACAGTTATATGTACAGATAAAACAGGAACTTTGACACAAAATCAAATGCAAGTTGCTGATGCCATGTTTTTTGGAAGGACTTTCGCCAAGTTTAGCGATAATTATGAAAATGAATTTTTAATTAAAGAAAACATTTCTGCAAATTCAACTTCAAATCTCGACTATTCTGATAAAAATAAGGTGAAAGGAGTGGGAAACCCTACCGAAACGGCTTTATTATTGTGGTTAGATAAACTAAATTGTTCTTATCAAGACATAAGGAATTCTTCAGATTTACTAGGGCAGCTTAGTTTTTCAACAGAAAGAAAATACATGGCGAGTATCATTTTTTCGCCAATATTAAAGAAAAAAATTCTTTATGTTAAAGGTGCTTCAGAGATAGTGTTTAATTTGTCATCAAAAGTTTATTGCGAAAATGGGATAAAAGAACTAGCTGATTGTAGCGATATAATACAAGAAATTTTAGAAAAAAACCATGCTCAGGCTTTGAGGACGCTTGGATTTGCTTATGAAATTATTGAAGATGATAAGAACAGAATACAAGATGGATTTTTAGTTAATAATAATTTAACTTTTTATGGTTTGATTGGTATAGCCGACCCGTTGAGAGAAGATGTTCCAATGGCTGTGCAAACTTGTATGAAAGCAGGAATTGATGTTAAAATTGTTACAGGCGACACTTATGGAATAGCTGTTGAAATTGCTAAAAATATTGGAATAATTTCTAAAACTGATGCGAATAATTTAGTTTTAACAGGAGATGAATTTGCTAAATTAACTGATGATGAGCTATTGCCTATAATTAAAGAATTAAAAATTCTTTGTAGGGCGCGCCCTAGTGATAAGCAAAGGCTAGTACAATTACTTCAAAATTTAGGCGAAATAGTCGCTGTTACTGGTGATGGATCTAATGATGCTCCTGCCCTAAATTTTGCTCATGTTGGATTATCAATGGGGAGTGGAACCGCTGTAGCAAAAGAAGCTAGCGACATTACTATTATTGATGATTCATTTAACAGTATTAGTTCCGCAGTTTTATGGGGAAGAACTTTATATCAAAATATACAAAAATTTGTTGTCTTTCAATTAAGTATAAATCTTGTAGCTATGATAATTGTATTAGTCGGATCTATACTAGGACACGAACTCCCATTAACAATAACTCAAATGCTGTGGATAAACTTGATAATGGATACTTTTGCAGCAGCAGCTTTTGCTAGTTTACCACCAAACAAAATTGTCATGAATCATAAACCACGGAAAAATAATAGCTTTATTATTAATTCTAAAATGAGCAATTCTATCTTTTTTTCTGGAATTAGCTTTTCAGTTTTATTAATAGGATTATTAATTTACTTTTCTGATGAATACCAAAATATCTCTATTTATAATTTAAGCCTTTTCTTTACTGCTTTTGTATTTTTGCAATTCTGGAATATGTTTAACGTAAAAGCTCTTTTCACTGGAAAGTCTGTATTTATCGGGCTATTTAAAAGTAAAACATTTTTAATAGTGGCTCTTGCGATTTTAAGTGGACAAATTATTATCGTTCAATTTGGAGGAGAAATGTTTAGAACAGTTCCTCTTGATTTAAAAGATTGGTTTTTACTTTTTGGACTAAGCTCCATAGTTTTGTGGGTAGGAGAAATTAAAAGAATTTTATTTTAATTTTGAAATTATAAAAATTATAATTATATTTGTGAAATTGTAATTGGTTTTAAAATAATTACTGCAAGTATAAATTGAAGAATTGTTTTAAACATTTTTTACAGTCCTTTGTTTCTTAATATAGTTTATTAGTTAGTAAAAATTATTGATTAGGAATGAATACCAACAAATATATATTAAAAATTAAAGAAGCAGGCTTGAAAGTAACACCTCAACGAGTGGCTATTCTTAAAGTTTTAGCTGAGAAAAACAATCACCCTAGTGCTGAAAATATTGCTGAGCAGTTAAAACAAGACTATCCTAATTTGTCTTTAGGAACAATTTATAATACATTAGAGACTTTAGCCCAAAAACGAGTAATTAGTAAGGTTCAATCTGATGATGGAAAAATGAGATTTGACGCGAAACTTGATATGCATCATCATTTGTTGGAATTTGATTCGGGTAGGATAGAGGATTATTATGATGAGGATTTGAATGTTATTTTACAAGAATATTTCAGTAATAAATCAATACCTGGGTTTGTTATACAAGATATTAAATTACAAATTAAAGGCAAATACACAAAGTGAAAGTAAACTAAATTATTTATATAAAAATTTTAAAATTATGAAAAATCAAATTGGATTAGAACAAAATTACGCAAAACAAATTGTTGACAAGTTAAATGTTTATTTAAGTGATGTACAAATCGTTTATATGAATCTTAGAGGCTATCATTGGAACATCGTTGGGAAACAATTTTTTGCTTTACATGAAAAGTATGAAAAAATTTATGATGTTGTTAATGATATGGCAGATGAGATAGCTGAACGAATAATAATTTTAGGCGGAGTTCCTGTTCATGCTTATTCAAAGTACATAAAAATGGCAACAATAAAGGAAAAAGAAAACGTAGTAACTGCCGATGCTACATTAAAAGAGGTAATAGCCGAAATTAACCATTTATTAGTAATTGAAAGAGATATTATTGAGTTTGCCAGCGAGCATGGTGATGAAGGTACTGTTGATATGTTAACAGGATATATCGGAGAGCAAGAAAAGAATATTTGGATGCTTAACGCCTTATTAAAATAATTAAGTTAAAATAATATAATTAATAAATTAAAATTTTATGGAATCAAATTTAGGAAAAATTAACATGCCAATGATTGGAGACAAAGCTCCAGAATTTACAGCAAAAACAACTCAAGGTGTCATTAATTTCCCAACTGACTACTCAGGAAAATGGAAAATTTTATTTAGCCACCCTGCAGACTTTACACCAGTTTGTACTTCGGAATTTATGACTTTTGCAAGTATGCAAAATAAATTTGAAGCACTTAATTGTCAACTAGTCGGTTTATCGGTTGATGGACTTTATAGCCATATTGCTTGGTTGAGAACTATTAAAGAAAAAATCGAATACAGAGGAATGAAAAACGTTGAGGTAAAATTCCCTTTAATTGATGATATTTCAATGAATGTTGCCAACAAATATGGAATGATTCATCCAGGTGAAGCTTCTACTCAAGGTGTTAGAGCGGTATTCTTTATCGACCCTAAAGATATTATTCGTACAATTATTTATTACCCACTTTCTTTAGGACGTAATTTTGACGAAATAGAAAGAGTGCTAATTGGTTTACAAACAGCTGATGCTTTTGGTGTTGCAACACCAGCTGATTGGAGACCAGGTGATGATGTTATTGTTCCTACTGCTGGATCATGCGGCGTTGCCGAAGAACGTATGAAGGCGAAAGATGACGAAAGAACTTGCTACGACTGGTTCTTCTGTACACAAAAATTATCAAAAGAAAAAGTAGAAAAAGCAATTTACAAAAAATAAGTTTAAATATTTGATTGTTTTAAAAAGCGTAAGTCTAAAAGGGCTTACGCTTTTTTTGTTTATTGTTTTTTCTGTCGTGAGTTTGGACCTACTCTAATAGGAATAGTAATCATCATGTTCATTTTAACAGGGTTGCCATCTGCTAAGGCTGGAATAAATTTTAATGTTTTTAGAACTCTTTCAAGTTCGTCATCAATTCCCATGCCCATACCAAGTATTATTTCTATTGTAGAGAGCGTGCTGTCTGTTTGAACATCGAAACTAATTAAAACTTCGCCATCTAATCGAGCATTGATTGCTTCTTGTGTGTATTCCATTTTATTCCAAATGTCAATAATTAATTGGTTAATGCCTCCTGCATAATCTGCCTCACGATTATAATTTACACTCATGTTTTGTGGATCATCATAGTCTTGAGCAGTAGCTATTGGCAGAAAACAAAAACATGCCAGTATTGTGAGAATAATATTTTTCATACTTTACGTAATATCAAAACTGTAAATATAATAACTTATAGTGATATGTTTAAAACTTATACTTAAAAAAGGACAAAAAAATGTAAAAATACTTATTTTTGTTGCGTTTTTAAAAAATGTTAAGATTTTTAAATATTGCCCTATTATTAATTGTTTCTTTGCTTTGTAAGGAAAGCTTTGCTCAATATCTAAATGCAGATGAATATTTGTATGTGTTAAAGTCAAATTTACAAAAACTTAATTATTCTGAACATGAAGTTTTGAGTTTTTGCGAAGATATTAGTTTTTCTAACTTGTCGCCTGAGAGTGATCTTGTTGAAATTGGAAATGAAGGATATTCTTTTAATAATGTCTCTTATGATTTATATTTTAATTTGCAGAGTTTAGATTATATCACAAAATGTAAGATGCTTTTTGCAATGTCTGATTTTCGTTCAAAACTAATGTTTCCAAATACTCACTTAGATTCTTTAAAAAATTTAGAGTTCTTACCTTTTCTTATATCAGTTTGTGATAAGAATTATAATAATTCGAGCACTGCTTACGGTTTTTGGGCATTACAATTTATGCCGGCTTTACGCTATGGTTTGCAAATCGACACTTGTTATGACGAACGTCTAAGTTTTGAAAAATCTTCTTTGGCTGCTGGCAGTTATTTAATTAATTTGCATCAGAATTTCAACTATTGGAATTATTCAATTTTGGCTTATATATGCGGACCTACTGCTTTGCGAAAAGCTATGATTAATTCAGAAAATTTTGATGAGGTTTTAGAAAAAATTGATAAAAATTATAATAATTATTTTTATTATTATCTTGCGATAGTTAAATGGTTTAATGAAAATGAGATTTTAAACCCTGCTTTTATTTTAGCAGATGAGTTTCCCGAAAAAGAAACAGTAATTATTAAAGATAGATTTCATTTCGGACAAATTTCAGAGGTGCTTGATATAAATTTAGATTTATTAAAACAAATGAATCCATTATTTGTCGGTAGTGTTATTGATGGACGTAAGCATGAAAAAAATATTTATTTACCTAGTGGGAAAAAACTTAAATTTGAGGAATCAAAAGATTCTATACTTCATTTTAAAGATTCGCTTTATTTTCCTGTTTATGTAGCCACAAATTTTTACGACAAATCTAACTCTTCTTTTGTTTCGGTTAAACTTGGTAAAGATTTTGAAGAAATTAAATACACAATTAAGTCTGGAGATAACTTGGGCAGTATAGCACAAAAATTCGGAGTTAAAATTTCTGAAATTCAAGAATGGAATAATATTAAAGGCACAAATATCTATGCCGGAAAGATTGTAAGTATTTGGGTTAAAAAAGTTAATAATACGGCAAATATTAGTTCTGAAACAAAACCTAATAATCCGACAACAGTTACAAAAGAAAATAATATAAAAATTTTCGATGCAAAACAATATGATTTAGTCGAAACTATTGTTGTTCAAAAAGGAGATTCTTTTTATAAAATTGCAAAAAATTATTCTTGGGCAAGTGCCGAAGATATTATGTTGTGGAATGGTATAAGCGACGCGTCAAAATTACAAGTTGGTCAAAGTTTAAAAATATACAAGAAAAAATAATGAAAGTCAGGCATGTTCTATATTTTGTAGTGTCAGTAATAGCTTTATTAGGCTTGCTTATGTTACTATTTCCTAAAGATGGAGTTAGGATAAATAAAAATTGGGTAATATATTTTCCGAGTTTCGAGGAATTTTTCTTTTCTGATAATCGGAATAAAATTAATACAGACTCCTTGTTACAAAACCAAATTGATATAAATGAGGTTTTGCAAGAAGATTTGTCGTTTAAGGAGCTAGATATTGAAGAATTAAAAAAATCGCTTACTACTCTTGAGTTTCCAGAAAATAACAATAATGCTTTAGATATTTTTTACGCAAAGCTATCAAAATTGAGTTCCGAGAGTAAGATTAGAATAATGCATTATGGTGATTCTCAAATAGAGGGAGACAGGATAACCGCTTTTTTAAGAAATAAATTTCAGTCTAAGTTCGGAGGTTATGGAACTGGCTTTTGTTCGCCTGTGGCAATATATTCTCAATTTAGTATAAAACAATCAAATTCTGCAAATTGGTTGCGATATAATGGATTTGCTTACAGTGAAAATTATTCTCCACACAAAAAGTATGGCGCAATGATTGCATATAATCGTTTTGCACCAATAAGCGATTCGCTTACGTGGAAAGCCACAACTAAACATTCGGCATGGTTAGAGTTTTCTGAATCCGATATTGCTTATCCTAACACACAAAAATTTAGAGATATTTCAATATTTTATGGAAATTCCATGGCAAAGACACAGATAATAATAAAATCGAATGGAGAAACCTTAAAAATAGATTCTTTAAATTCGGGTGATGATTTGTTTGTTTATACCTTTCATTCGGATAGCTATCTAACAAATTTAAGACTAGAATTTGAGGGCTACGACAGTCCTGATTTTTACACAATATCTTTTGAAGACAATACGGGCATATATATTGACAATATTGCATTGAGGGGTAGTTCTGGAACTGTTTTTACAAGTACAGACGCTAGTTTATTAGCAAAATCTTTTTCATATTTAGGAGTTGACTTATTTATTTTGCAATTTGGCGGAAACACAGTTCCATATATCGAAGATAAAAAAGGTGCGGAAGGATATGCTAATAGTTTTTATTATCAAATAACATTTTTGAAAAGCATTGTCCCCGATGCTTGCTTTATTGTTATAGGACCAAGCGATATGTCGCTAAAAATAAAAGATGATTACACTAGTTATCCGAATTTAGAAAATATCATAAATGAGTTAAAAAAAGCTACTCATAGAGCAGGAGGCGTTTATTGGGATATGTATAAAGCAATGGGTGGGAAAAATTCTATGGTTTCGTGGGTAAATGCAAATCCTCAACTTGCAGGACCTGATTATGTGCATTTTACTCCGCAAGGCACAAGTGTCATTTCAAACATGTTCTATAATGCTCTAATAATAAATTATACCGAGTACTTAGAGAGGGTTAAGAATGCAAAATAGTATAAAAATATTAAAGGCATTTTTAAGTTTTGTTTTGCTAATTTTTATTAGTAACAATGTTGTTTCGCAGGCTAATCGTCATCTTTTTTCTGAGTATAAATATAATTACATACAATATGATTCTTGCTTTTTAGAGAAGTTTGGTCAACAAAAAAGTTGGGAAAATTTTTATTCTAAATTAGAAAAATTAAATTTTTCAGGTGAAGGACAGATTTCTATATTGCATTTAGGAGCCTCTCATATACAGGCAGGGGTGTGGTCGTGGGAGCTTAGAAAAAACTTTGAAACAATGATGCCTCAAATGGCAGGAGCACCTGGATTAGTCTTCCCTTTTAGCCTTGCTAAAACAAATCATCCATTTTATTATAATTCCAAATTTGAAGGAAAATGGGAGTTTCAAAAAATTACTGATAAAGAAACGTCAATCGATATTGGTTTATCTGGAATAACAGCCTTTACATCAGATAGCCTCGCATCAATACTCGTGTTTTTTAATCCTGTGGCTAATATCGAAAATCATAAATTTGATAAAATCAGCATTTTTCATAATATAGAAGATTCTTGTTGGAGCTTAAAAATTTTGCCCGAAGAATTAGTTGATACTGTAATTATGGATTTTGAAATAGGAGCAAGCGTGTTCTATTTTAAAGAAAAATTAGACACATTGCAGCTTGTTATTTCTAAAAAAGATTCTTGTGAGAGTGTTTTTTATTTTCAAGGTGCATATTTAGAAAATTCCGAACCCGGTATTAATTATTGTGGAATCGGAATTAACGGGGCGTCAACTAGTTCTTATCAAAAAGCAAATTTATTTGAAAAACATTTAAAAGCTGTAAACCCCGACCTAGTTATATTATCAATAGGCGTAAACGATGCTTCAGGAAAAAATTTTAAACAAGAAGTATATGTGAAAAATTATCAAGCAATAATAGATAAAATATTAAAAATAAATTCACATTGTGCTATCTTATTAACAACAAATAATGATTTTTATTATTACCGAGGAGGTGTAAATCTACATAATCCAGAGATTTATGCCGGCATGGAACAACTTGCAACAAAATATGGAGGCTGTGTTTGGAATATGTTTAGAGTTATGGGCGGACTAAAATCTATTAATTTATGGCGAAGTGATGAACTTGCAAGTCAGGATAGAATTCATTTTACAAGAATGGGATATACTATTATTGCTGATATTTTGTTTGGTGCAATTTTAAATGATTATGCGAATTATTTGAATCAACGACAAAACAATATTTATTAAATTAGTTTTATGAGCTTTATTGAAATTGTTAAAAATATTTTTTATTATAGTGAGGATGCTCCTTTAATATTTACAAGATTTTTCTTTTGGGGTTTTTTTGCTGTTGTTTTATTGGGCTACTCTCTTATTCATAAACGTTTCACACTAAGGTCTTTATATCTGCTGATATTAAGCCTTTTTTTCTATTATAAATCTAGCGGATTTTTCTTTTTTCTTTTAATTTTTAGCACAGTATTCGATTATTATACTGGAAAATGGATACACAAGTCTAAACGCGAACTAGCACGAAAATGGCTTTTGGCATTAAGTGTATTTGTTAATTTATTTTTATTATCTTATTTTAAATATACTTATTTTTTTACTTCGATAATTAATGATTTGTTCGGAACAAGCTTAGTAGCTTATAATTACTTAGCAGATTTTTCAAATTTATTAACAGGCTCACATTTTGACACAGCAAGAATATTTTTACCCGTAGGAATATCTTTTTACACTTTCCAAACTATGTCGTATACTTTGGATATTTATAAACGGAAAATGGAACCTGTAAAAAACATTATTGACTTTGGCTTTTATGTTTCATTTTTTCCACAGCTGGTTGCCGGACCAATTGTTAGAGCTTCTGAGTTTATACCGCAAATTTATAAAAAATATGAGCTTTCTCGTTATGAGTTCGGAATAGCTATATTTATGATTTTGAAAGGCTTGATTAAAAAAATCATGATTGGTGATTATATAGCTGTAAATTTTGTTGACAGAATTTTTGCAAACCCAAATATGTATTCTGGTTTTGAGAGCTTTATGGCAATGATAGGCTATTCTCTTCAGGTTTATGTCGATTTTTCGGGATACACTGATATTGCTATTGGCGTAGCTTTATTAATGGGATTTAGATTAAACCAGAATTTCAATTCCCCATATAAAGCAAAAAACTGTGGTGAGTTTTGGTCGAGATGGCATATTTCGCTTTCGACTTGGCTAAAAGATTATTTATATATTCCACTTGGCGGTAATAGAAGCGCCAGCATCGGTACTTATTTAAATTTTATTCTAATATTAGCTATATTTGCCCTTTTAGCCTCAAATATGTGGGCAACTATTGGAATAGCTCTGTTTGCAATAGTTTTGTTTTTGTTAACACTTATATCTCCACAAATAAAAAAGAATATTGTTACTAATGTAAATCTTATGATTACTATGCTTATCGGAGGTTTGTGGCATGGCTCAAGTTGGAACTTTTTAATTTGGGGCGGGCTTAATGGATTAGGAATTGTCTTTTATAAATATTGGAGAAAAATTTCACCTTGGGAAAAGTTTGACAATAGGCTTGCGATTATATGGAAAATTGCTTTAACTTTTTCTTTTATAACTTTTACTCGTGTGTTCTTTAGAGCACCAGATTATCAAACCGCAACAACTATGTTATATAGAATCTGGCATAATTTTAATCCCGAAATTATTCTGGCTGTATTGTCGGCTTATTACAAAGTTTGGCTAATAATGCTATTTGGTTTTATTACTCATTGGTTGAGCTATGCCTTTAAAGATAAATGGAGAGATAAATTTGCAAACTCGCCACACTGGACAAAAGTAGTAATTTCTGTTGTAGTGATTTTTATTGTGTATCAAAGCATTTGTTCTGATATGCAAGCATTTATATATTTCCAATTTTAATTTAATGCTAACAAAATTTTGTGCCGTAATTTTTGATTTAGACGGAGTTGTAATAAATTCTGAACCTCTATGGAAAAAAGCAGGAAAAGAGGTTTTAACTAATTTAGGACTTAGTGTGTCCGACTTTGAATTAGATGAAACTACTGCATTGAGTACAAAAGACTTTTGTGAATTTTGGTATGCTAAACAACAATGGAATGGACTAAGTATTCAAGAAGCAGAACACGCTATTGAAAATCGCACCTTAGAGCTCATAGCGGAAAATGATATTAGAATGCCGGGAATAAACAAATTAATTGAAATTATTGCTAATAAAGGGCTAAAACTTGGATTGGCTTCAAACTCTTCGCATAAATATGTGGCAAAGGTTTTAAGTAAATTAAATTTTATAAATAATTTCAATGTAGTTTCTTCGGCTGAAGATGTTGACAAAGGAAAACCAGAACCAGATATATATTTTTATGTTGCAAAAAAACTAAAGATTAAACCTGAAAATTGCTGCGTTATTGAAGATTCCGTTGTAGGTGTAAAAGCCGCTAAAAAAGCGGGAATGTTTGTAATTGCGATTCCGCCAATAGAGACAATTGATGATGTAAGATATAATATAGCAGATTTAAAAATAAAAAACTATAATGAATTACTTACTAAAATTATCAAAATTTAGAATAATTCTTATTTTAAGCTTTGTAATAATTATTATTAAATTTGCAAAAAACCTCTTGTGAAGAATAAACTTAAAATATGGCTGTTAAAATTAAATAACATGAAAAAAGCATTATTATTATCGACATTTATATTAACAATATCTGGAACTTTTTGGGGAATTAACTTATATGCTAAAAATACTTCTGCTTTTTGGCTAGATAAAAATTTCTCAGTAAACGAATATTATTATGGAAAAATTAATGATACATCTTATTGGTTTAAAATTGAAAAATGCGATAATAAAATAGCAGAAGGGCACTATTTTGCTGTTACTGATAATGTTTACGCAGATATTAAAAAGTTTTCAATTGAGAAAAAAAAGAAAAATTATTTTATTAATTTCGAACAAAAACCTGTTAAATTAAAAATTGATTTAAAAATTTCTTCAGCTAAGTTAGAAGGCAAATATTATAAAACTAGTAAGAAATTTTTATTTTTTGACACAAAGGAACTTTTGGGAGAATTTAATTTTGTTAAATATAAAAAACCCGAATTTAAAGTATTTTCAGAACGCTATAAAGCCGAGATTTTTAACGAAATTACTGTAATCTCGGACCAAGTATATGGTCTGGCAAAAGGTTACTGGAGTTCTTATATTACTACTGATGAAAATTATTTAAAAGTCATAAAAAATGCTGTTTTATCATCATTAACCAAACGCGACTTAGATTTAAAAATGGATATTTATATGCCTAACTCCGATGATTTGCAAAAGCGTCCTTTAATAATTTTTATTCATGG
>CAYRQZ010000036.1:0-242 GCA_964426585.1 uncultured Bacteroidales bacterium
CGCTACTGATGGATTTTCATCAGCAATAGCTAATAGTATTTTATGCTTCTTCTATAATAACTGTCTTGATTTAATTGATGAAGAACCTTTACCAAATCTAAAAAAAGGACAAGGTACAAATAATCAGAAAAGAACTATCAATAATGATATAAATAATTCAGCATTTGTATATCCAAATCCAGCAAATGACAAATTAAATATTGTTCTTAATTTTGATGTTGATAAGGCTTATAACATAACAA
>CAYRQZ010000036.1:252-22525 GCA_964426585.1 uncultured Bacteroidales bacterium
TCTAACGAAAGTTCTTTAAATATTTCTTCTTTAAGTTCTGGAGTGTATTACTATATAATTGGTAATGATGTTCATGAAATATCTAAAGGGAAATTCATAAAAAATTAAAAAATTTATATTTTAAAAAAGGCTGTTTCAAAAGTAAAACAGCCTTTTTTTTTGTAACAAATACTACAATCTTATAAAATATTTCTAACAATCAAAGAATTAAATTTCATAAAAACTTTCTCTGTTACAGCGTTGCTGCACCCAAATACAATAATTGTGCCTGATTATAAGAAACTTAGCGTATGTTGCAAAAAAGTGCGGAAACAGTAAAAGTAAAAAATCTTATGTGTGGAGCAGTTAAAATTTATAAAGGGAAAAAGTAAGTTTATCAAGCAGACTTAAATTTTGTACTTACAGTTTTATCTAATTTGTTTTCAGCATAATTTTTATCAAGTACAAATTCTTTAATATTTTTTGAAGGTAATTCAAACATTGCTTCCAACATAATAGATTCGCAAATAGAACGCAAACCGCGAGCTCCAAGTTTAAATTTTATAGCCTGGTCAACAATATAATCTAATGCGTCTATCTCAAACTTTAATTCTATATTGTCAATTTTGAATAATTTTTCATACTGCTTAATAATAGAATTTTTGGGTTCGGTCAATATTTTTCGCAAAACGTCTCTATCAAGCGGATTTAGATGAGCCAAAACAGGCAAACGCCCAACAATTTCAGGAATTAATCCATATTTTCGGATATCGTCTGGTATGATATATTGAATTATATTGGATTTATCAATTTTTTCCTCTCTTTTTTCTTTGCCGTAACCAATAATTTGAGTATTCATTCGTTTTGCAATATGGCGTTCTATCCCTTCGAAAGCTCCTCCACAAATAAATAAAATATTTTTTGTATTTAGGGCTATCATTTTTTGTTCGGGGTGTTTCCGACCCCCTTGCGGTGGAACATTAACAATAGAGCCTTCTAGTAATTTTAACAAGCCTTGTTGAACGCCTTCACCCGAAACATCTCGTGTAATACTTGGATTGTCGCCTTTTCGCGAAATTTTATCAATTTCATCAATAAAAACAATGCCTGTTTCTGCCAATTCAACATTATACTCTGCTGCTTGCAATAACCTAACTAATAAACTTTCAATATCTTCGCCTACGTAACCAGCTTCGGTAAGTACTGTTGCATCAACAATTGCAAAAGGAACTTGCAACATTTTTGCTATTGTGCGGGCAAGCAAAGTTTTTCCTGTTCCAGTTTCGCCGACAAGAATAATATTTGATTTTTCTATTTCAACATCTTCATGTTCGGTTATTGAACCTTGTTGTAGCCTTTTGTAATGATTGTAAACGGCAACAGATAAAACCATTTTAGCATTATCTTGTCCAATAACATATTGGTCGAGATATTTTTTAATGTCTTTTGGTTTTTCAAGTTTTTTTGAAGACAATTTAGATTTTCGTTTTAAAGAATTATCTTCCTGCAAAATCTCATATCCTCTTTCAAGACAATTATTACAAATATTACCATCTAAACCAGACAGCAGTAAGTTAACCTTATTTTTGGGAGCTCCACAAAATGAGCATTTTTCCATTTCAAAAAGTAAATTTAATTAATAAAATAATAAGTTCTTCTCGCAGATAAAGTAAAAAAAGCTAATTTCTACTCATTTTTAATTAAGACCTCATCAATCATCCCATAATCTTTAGCTTCAAAAGCAGTCATCCAATAATCTCTATCGGAATCTTTTTCTACGGTTTTAAAAGGCTTATTAGAGTGATGCGCAATAATTTCGTAAAGTTCTTTCTTAAGTTTTATAATTTCTCTGGTAGTAATTTCAATATCGGAAACTTGCCCTGAGGCTCCGCCCATTGGCTGATGAATCATTACTCTACTGTGCTTAAGTGCAGAACGCTTACCTTTTGCACCTGCACATAAAAGCACTGCACCCATAGAAGCTGCAATTCCTGTACAAATAGTGGCTATATCAGAACTTATATATTGCATAGTGTCATAAATACCTAAACCTGCATAAACAGAACCGCCAGGCGTATTAAAATAAATTTGAATATCTTTATTTGGCTCGGTGCTCTCTAAAAACAATAATTGTGCTTGAATAATATTTGCAACATAATCATCTATTGGTAAACCTAACCAAATAATTCTATCCATCATTAATCTCGAAAATACGTCCATAGTTGCAATATTTAAAGATCTTTCTTCGATGATAGTTGGCGAAATATAATTGTTATAAATACTTGTGTATTGGTCGAAAGCTAAACCGTTAATACCTTTATGGTAAACTGCAAATTTTCTAAAATCGTTATTTGTCATAATCATTAATTTTGTTTACTCACAAAGATATAAATTATTTTAAATCTATTAAAAAATAATATCAAATCTAAATTTGGTTTAATTTGAATTTTTTCCATTCATTTATCAAAATATCACCTAAATTAATGATATAACCACTATTCGAAAAAATACATTGATCTTCATTTAGCAAAAATATGATTGGAAGAACTTTATTTTGAAATTTCAATTTACAAGGATAATTTTTGCCCAACAAATTAAGTTCTTTATCAATAAGTATTTCCATATTTTTAGGAAATCCATATTTTTCGGGATAAAAATCTGCTTGTTCACAGATAAATAACACGTCTATATCATTTCTTTTAAGTTCATTAATTACAGAATAAATATCTTTTACAATATGTTTTGAAGGCTCTTGTCGAGGATTTATCCAACACAAAGCAGTGGCTTTACTTTTATTACATAAATTTCTACTTTCAATAATTTCGCCTTTCATTTTTTGGCTTACCAAACTTCCGTGCTTAAATACTAAAACACCTGACAATAAATTATTTCCATTGGGAATTTTCACAGTAATTGTTTTTGTCTCATTAGATTTAAGCTCAAAATAATTACGTTTAACACTAATACTTTCGTCAGAATTTCGAATGGCTGTCAACAACATATATTTTCCTTCGACTAGTTCTATTCCACAACTAAAATCTTTAATTGAAGTTTCCCAACCCAAATCAACAGTATTAAAAAAACCAGAATCTAGTTTAGCGATGGAAAAATGTATTCTATACTTCAAATCTCTAGTAGTATCAGCATTTATTAAAAATAGCTTTGCCTTAGCTAAATTTTCATCATCTTGTTTATTTGTCAAATTAATATTATACCAAGAGTTGTTTTTATAATATTGAGCAGTAGCTGTTATTAAATTTAACCTAGCAGGAACCCCTATACTTCTACAAAATGCTATTGAATAAATCTTCAAAGAAAACAAGTCGGCCATTTTAATTTTATTCACTCCCTTTGGACTAATTGTAACTAAGTAATTATTGATTTTTTCATTTTCAAGATTTTTTATAGTCTTTAAAATATAGTCATTAATTTTTTCGGGAAAGTTTTGGAAATCTTCAATTTGTTCTGGGCTTAAACTTTCTAAAATATGAGATCTATAATCGGTTAACAATTCAAAATGTATTCTAGGGTTTAGTACATAGTGATAAAAAATACTATCAGAAAGCTTATTATTTTTATATTTCATTGCTAAGTTAAGGTGTTCACTTAAAATATCTTTTTTTGTATCTCTCCAATCTTTTTCAGACAATAAAGACAACATAATATTTGCTTCGTGTTTAAAATTTTTGTGAACAGCTTCAATTAAAAACAATTCAATTTCTTGCCAATTACCACGACTAGCGATAAGATAATTCACAACTTCGTTTGGATACTCAAATGTTTTAATAAAATCTTTTGCTTTGTTTTCGGTATAATAGTCTGCTTCGGATAATGTTCTAATTTTATCTTCGCTTATTAGTCTCTCTGCGTTTAATTTTTCTTTTTCAACATCAATAACAGGTTCTTGCCCTTCAATAGGTGGAAAATATAAAGCATCTTCGGTGGGAAATTCTTTGTCAACATCAAAAATTAAAAAAATTAAAGCACTATCATTCGGATTTATTGTTTTACTAACAGTTTTGCCCTGATAGTAAGCAGAAATTTCCAAACTGCCTAAGCCTGTGTTAAGTTGAGCCTTTCCCAGAATATTTGTTTTCACAGAATGTAAAGGATACATTTCTGCATAATTATATAGCTGAAATTTCACATCGCCACCCCAAACAGGGATAAAATTTTTATTAACTAAATAAACATTTAAATTTTTAGTAGGGGCATAAGTTTTAAGAGCATTTATCCAAGTAAAATTTGCGTTATTTCCTAAGTATGTTTCGCTATTAAAATCTGTTTCGCCAAACTGTTTTGTATGCACTAACATTGTTCGAGTTGAAGGCACCGAAAACCAACCCATATTTAAGCATGCCAAAGGCTCACAAGCCCCCATATATTTCCATTCTCCTTCTATCCAAACCTCAACCCAAGCATGATTATCATCAGTATGAGCCCAACGAGGAGTATATACTTGTCTTGCAGGAATTCCTGCAGCCCTAAGAGCTGTAACACAAAATGTGCTTTCCTCGCCACAACGCCCAAAACCAGAACGAACAGCACCTAAAGGCGAAATAGTTCTTTCATCAGTTCCCCTATAAATTACTTTTTCGTGACACCAATGATTAATTTCTAAGGCTGCTTCCTCAGCACTCAAATTAAGTGGTAATAGCCTGCCTTTAAGTTCACGATAAAAAACCATTCTTGCTGTATCTAGATTTTCGTTGTTTACTCTTGGAGGTAAAACATAATGCCTAAAAATATCCTGAGGTAAGTCCGAAGCCCATGGAAACGTCTCAAGAGCTAACTGAGAATATTTTACTTGATTTAAAAAAAATTCAAAATTATAATCTGCAAAATCACTTAAAGGCATGTAGGCAAATAAATATTTTAAATTATTATAAATATTTGTATCAGATTTATAGCCTTCGACTTTTTCAAAAAAATCAATATTATCATTTCCTAAAAGCTCTTTTTTGCTATTATAATCAACAACATACTGCTCAGGTTCGATTAACTCAACTCGTTTTAAGCAAGATGAAAACAAAAAGCTTAATAAAATAATAAATAGAAAAAATTTCATAAAAATAAATAATGTTTAAAGCAACAAAATTAAGAAATCGTTAATATATTGAAAATCTTTGTTTTTCAGTTTTGTAAAATTGTTAATAATAGAAAAAATTTAAAAATAAAAAAACACTATTACTTTCTTTAAATAATTATATATTTGAATTTATTAATTAATACTTCTATTTTAATAATGACAGAATTCTTTGAACAAATTTTAGCAGAGTTTAGCTTGCCATTAAGCAACCCTATTTTAGTTTTTTCGCTAATACTTTTAATAATTTTATTATCACCTATATTATTACAAAAACTAAAAATACCTGGTATAATTGGCTTAATTATTTCCGGAGTTATAATAGGACCATACGGATTTAATATTATTGCTAATAACAGTGCGATAGAATTATTTTCGACAATAGGTCTATTATATATAATGTTTGTGGCTGGTCTTGAACTTAATTTAGCTCAATTTAAAATTAATAAATACAAAAGTTTAACATTCGGCGTATTTACATTTATATTTCCTCTTTCAATAGGTTTTTCTTTATGTTATTATTTATTAGGTTATAATTTAGACACAAGTTTATTAACTGCGAGTATGTTTGCCACTCACACATTAGTTGCCTACCCAATTGTAAGCAAATTAGGAGTAACTAAAAACGAAGCTGTCGCTATAACAGTTGGTGGCACAATTTTTACAGATACTGCTGTTTTATTAATTTTGGCAATAATTGTTGGGAACTCGCACGGAAATTTAAGCCAAGATTTTTTTATAAGGCTTGGTATATCTTTTGTCATATTTTTATTTATAATGTTTTTCCTTATCCCAAGATTTGCAAGGTGGTTTTTTCAAAAATTAGAAAACGAAAAACATGCACATTTTATTTTTTCCTTAGCTGTATTGTTTTTTTCAGCTTTTTTAGCCGAAATTAGTGGTTTAGAACCAATAATAGGTGCCTTTGTTGCCGGATTGACCTTAAACCCCATTATTCCTAAGACTTCAGCTTTAATGAATAGAATTGAATTTAGCGGGAATGCACTATTTATTCCGTTTTTTCTTATCTCAGTTGGAATGATTATTGATGTAGGTGTTATTATACAAGGTTGGGACGCCACAATTGTTACAGTTGTTTTAATTATTGGAGCAGTGTTTGGCAAATGGATAGCTGCGTTTTTTACTCAAATAATTTTTAAATACTCTAAAATACAAAGAAATTTAATTTTTGGACTTTCTAGCTCGCATGCTGCAGCAACATTAGCGGTTATTCTTGTCGGTTATAAAATTGGAATTCTTGACGACAATATTCTTAACGGAACAATTATTTTGATACTAATTTCTTGTGTTATAGCATCATTTGTAACCGAAAAAGCTGCAAAAATAATTGCGGAAAACGAAAACGATTCTGATAATTCAGACCACATTACAACCGCTTTTTCGGAACATATTTTAATCCCTGTCGCTAATTTAAAGACACTACCTAAATTATTAGAATTTGCTGTTTTAATAAAAAACCTTAAATCAAAAAACCCACTTTCTATTTTATCAGTTATAAATAATGACACAAACGCAGAGACAAATCTTATTAAAACAAAAGAAAAACTTGAGGAATATGTAAAAGCCGGAGCAGCTTCAGAAATTGACGTCAATACAATTACAACTATTGATTATAATATAATTAATGGCATTTCTAGAATGACAAAAGAATTAATGTCGGATATTCTAATTTTAGGTTGGCCTGGCAAAGCTGGAATTATTAATAAAATTGCAGGAGAAAGAATAAACAGCATTATTTATTCGGTTAATAAAAATATTTTCATAACTTCTTTAGAGAACGCACTTGTCGTTAATAAAAGAATAATAATTGTAAGCCCAAAACTTGCTAACCGAGAGCTTGGCTTTGATATGTGGGCAGAAAAAATATTCAAATTAGCCTCTGAACTTTCTGCAAATATTTTGCACTTTGGCACCGAAGAAGTCGATAAACAACTTAAAACTAATATTAAAAAAAATAAATTTAACGTAAAAATTGAATATCATAATTTTGAAGATTGGGAAGACTTCCTAATACTTTCTAGATACATTCAAGATGAAGATTTAATGGTAATTATTTCGGCTAGGAAAAATTCTATTTCTTATGTACCATATTTTGAAAATATTTTTAATAAAATTGAAAAATATTATGCTAATTATAATAGACTAATTATTTTTCCGCAACAAATTGAATCCTCGTATGGCAATAGAATTGACGACCTCTCAAATAGCCCTATCACTAAAGGTATTGAAGCAATCGAAACATTAGGAAAAGGAATAGGAAAAATATTTATTAAACCAGAATCAGAAGAAACAAAAGAAAAGGAATAAAACTGTGTTATTTTAACATTAAAAATCTTTTATAACATCAGTAACTTTGATTTCTTTTTTTTCAAAAAAACGTATTTTTAAGCCTAAATAAAGAAAATAGATACAGAGTATTAAAACAAAATGGCTTAACTCATTCATATTAAAAATATATCCAAAAGTAAAGTCGGTTTTATGGAAAAGCCCAGGTAAAATAGCTAATAAAATACCTGCTAAAACAAAAAGATTAAATCTCTCGTTAGTCCGTAAATAGTCAAAAAAGTAAATTGGAAAAATTATTAAAAGAAGAGAAACAGCAAAATTAATTTTTACAACAACAAAACTTGGAAAGAAAAATAAAAGAATGGTATAAATTAATAGTTCAATTTTAATAAAATTCAAATACATATTTTTAAACCTATCATTAAGAATTAAAACAGCAGTGCCTAATTGTAAAAAATAAAAAGCTAAACCAGATAAGACCCATGCAAATAAATGTAAATATATGTCGAAATACAAAAACAAGCCATGTGCCCAGGCAGCTACCAAAGATGAAATTCCTATGAATAAAAAGAAGAATCTTAAAAATTTATTATGCTTAATATTATCTTCGTTCTTTAAAACTTTGAAAAAAAACAAACATGTTAAGCCCATAAGGCTATCACTAATTATTGTGCCTAATTCGAGAAAATCAATTCCTAATAACCTAAATTCATTAAAATACATGGCTGCGAAAATACATAAATTTTATAATTTTCATTAATAATTTATGCTCATTTCCGATAAATATAAAAAGATTGATAAAAATTTTTATAATTTTATGATTTCTTTTTTATTATATTATATCTTTGTAAATTAGCAAATAATAAAACAGTCTATATTATGATTCAAAAATTAATAAACAAAATCTCGCTTATAAGTTTTCTTATAATTATTATTGGTTTTTCGGTTAAAGCACAAAAAAGTAAAGGTAATTTAGATGCCTCATTTATCGCCTCTATTTATACAATAACAGCAGGAGAATGTGTGAATTTCACAGATATGAGTACAGGAGGTCCAACTGCTTGGCAGTGGAGTTTCCCTGGTGCTCAAACCCCAAGTTCTAATCTTCAACACCCAACAAACATTTGTTATTATTATCCTGGCACTTATGATGTTATTTTAGAAGTTCAGAATAGCACTCAAGTAAATACTGAAATTCTTGAAGCCTGTATTGAAGTTCTACCAAACACCGAAACCCCGATTGCCGATTTTGTCGCTGATTATACAACTATTCCAGCTGGTGGCGTAGTTAAATTCACCGACTTATCGCAAAATGGTCCTTTTGTATCTTACGCATGGAGTTTTGAAGGCGGTGTTCCGTCCTCTTCAATCTATTCAGACCCTACTCCTGTCGGATATCCAAATGTTGGCACGTATAAAGTTAGCCTAAGTGTCGAAGATGAAGACGGAGATCAAGACGATGAAGTAAAAAATAAATACATAAAAGTAATTCCAGCAGCAACAGTCCCTCCAACTGCAGACTTTTTAGCCGACCGAATTTATATTGCTCCTGGCGACTTCATCAATTTCAAAGACATGAGTAAAGGAAGTCCATATATTTGGAAATGGTTCTTTGAAGGTGCTAGCCCAAGCTCTTCAAATCAACAAAATCCTTTATCTATTTTATATACAATGCCCGGCACTTATGATGTCGAATTAATTGTCGAAAGTAATATGGGTATTGACACTATTCGTAAAAACGACTACATTGTTGTTGCCCAGGTTGACCCTTGCGTTACTATTCCAATTGCCGATTTTAGAGCTTCTACTCGCTTAATTAAATCAGGAACTCGAATTTATTTCGAAGACAAATCGCAAAACAATCCAACAACTTGGAATTGGTATTTCCAAGGTGGCTATCCTACTTATGCAGCTACTTCAAACATTACAAGAGGAATAGAATATAATGTCGCAGGATTCTTTGACGTATCTTTATCTGTAAATAATGCTTGTGGCTCAAATTACGATTATAGAGACGATTATATTTTAGTTTTCTCAGGTCCCGTAAATGTATATTGCGACACTATTTCCAATATTTCACCTAACGAAAATATCTATAGCCCATCTATACCCGGTACCTGGGGAGAAATTGGAGGTCATAATGGGCAAAGAGTAAGAATGTATGCCGAAAAATTTGAACAATTCTCTTTCGAAAGAATCGACGCCTTCCTTATCCCAATAGTAAAATCAGAAGCAGCTAACTATAACTCTAAAGTTACTTTCTATGTTTGGGACGGAAAAACAGTATACCCCGAAGAAATTCTAGCACAAAAAGATTACTTCATAAGAGATATTCCTGAAAACTTTACCTACGTTGTTGATTTCGGAAAACCAATAGAAGTTGACGGACCATTTTTTATCGGTTATAAAATTAATTATGTAGATATTAATGGAGACGGAATTAGTGATGACAGATTTTCGGTTAGCATCGCTCAAAATAGACAATCAACAAACGCTTTGAACACATTATATATTGAGGCAAACTCTGAATGGACTACAGCAACAGCTAAATTTGGAATTAAAACATCATCTGCAATTAGACCCGTTACTTGTTTAGTTGATATAAACGAATTTGAAATTAAAAATAATATAGATGTTTATCCAAATCCAGCAAGCGATTTTATTTATATTTCAACAGGAACTGTAAATTTTGGTGAAAATCTTGACATTAAAATTATTGACATCACAGGTAAAATTGTTAAAACAATTAACACATTTGTTAATAAAGAAGAAATTTCTGTAAATATTTCCGACTTCCCGCAAGGATTATATGTAATTTCATTAAATTTCGACGGAAATATTGTTAATCGCAGAATTATGTTGATTAAATAATATTGTGGATACCCCTAAAATACAAATATATACTGACGGAGCCTGCACAGGAAATCCCGGACCAGGTGGATACGGAATTGTCTTAATATCAGGCAAGTACCGCAAAGAAATTTGGCAGGGCTATAGACTTACAACAAATAATAGAATGGAACTATTAGCTGTAATTGTAGCATTGGAAAGTCTAAAAAAATCAGGTTCTTTCGTTACAATTTACACAGATTCTAAATACGTTTCCGAAGCAATTAATCAAAACTGGTTAAAAAATTGGGAAAAAAAAGAATTTAAAAAAGTAAAAAATCCCGATTTGTGGAAACGATTTTTAAAAATTTATCAAAAACATAATGTAAATTTTATTTGGGTCAAAGCTCATGCTGATAATGTTGAAAATAATAGATGCGATTTGCTAGCTGTTCACGCCACAAAATCAAACAATCTTTTAATTGATGAAGCATTTGAAAATAAAGACGAAGCAAACATAAAGCTTGATTTATAAAAGTCTAAAATATATCACAAAAGATAATACACATAAAATTGTTTATAAATATTAATTCTTTATTGAAATTTATTTAGTGAAATTATGTATTTTGCTTGCTTATTATGTATAAACTAAGCACTTTGTTATGAAAAATTATTTTTTAATTATTTTATCTCTAATAATAATCAAGTTTTCATATTCTCAAGCCCCTACAATTACAGAAGACCCCACAGGAATTATTGAATGCTTGGGCAATAACGCTATGATGAAAATTTTTGCTACTGGGCAAGAACCTTTAAGCTACCAATGGTATAAAAATGGGGCTCCTGTAGGCACAAATTCAAATACTATAAATTTTAATCCTCTTAGTCTTTCTGACCAAGGAGATTATTATTGTAAAGTTAGTAATTCCCAAGGCGAAGCAATTTCATTAACCACACATTTAATAGTAGTAAACGAAGTTCCAACAATTCAAAATGTTAGTACAGAATTCGATATTGTTTGTGTAGGTACTAGTAATTTATTTGAGCTTGAGTTTACAGGTGAATATTCAACTGTTGCATGGTATAATGGCGACAATATAGTAGGATATGGATCAGAATTTAATCTAACAAATTTTAGCATATCCGATGCAGGAATGTACCACTGCAAAGTTCAGAATGCTTGCGGTTACGCTGTGTCCCAAGAGCTTGAAATTGAAGCTGCAAGCCCACCAATAATTACAACACAGCCTACAAGCGTAACAGTATGCGAAGGCGAAAATGTTACTTTTACAGTCGAGGCAGAAGGCACAGCCCTATTTTATTATTGGGAGAAAAATGGAACAATACTAGCTTCTGAACAAACCTCTTCCTTAGAAATTAATAACCTAAGCTATCCACATTCAGACACTTATAACGTAGTAATTTATAATATTTGCGAATCAGTAACAAGTAATTTGGTAAATATAAATGTTAATACAATACCTATAATACAAGGGCAACCCGAAAGTCATAATATTTGTGCAACAGAAGCAATAACAATCTATGCTTTCGGGCAAAGTACTACCCAGGTTTCCTATCAATGGTATAATGCTGAAACAGGAATACTTACAGGCGAAATAAATGATGGCCTTGTAATACCAGTTGTTGGTGGAGAAGAATCAGTATATTTTTGCGTCATTTCAAATACCTGCGGAACTGTTTCAACAAATATTGCAGAAATAACAGGAAAAACAGCACCAATTATATTAATTCAACCCTTAGGAGCAGAATTATGTGCTGGCGATAATCACACTTTACAAGTTAAAACAGAAGGGACAGAACCAATTATTTACCAATGGCTATTCAATACAAGTAATGTTTATGGAACAAACATAAGCGGTTCGCAAGAATCAACTATGGAAATATCTGAAATTACAAGCGGTCAATCGGGTATTTATACTTGCCATATTAGTAATGAATGTGGATATATTTTAAGCGACGAAGCAGAAGTAATTGTTAATATTGCCCCAAACATTATCGAACAATCTTTAGATAAATCTTTTTGCGAAGGCGAAGAATTAAACTTAAATGTCAATATTATTGCAAGTCCTCCTTTTGAAATTAAATGGTATAAACAAGGTTCAACTAATATTATTAGCACAGAAGCAAACTATACTATTGAATCAACAATTCCGGAAGATTCCGGAGATTATTACTGTATTATCTCGAATATGTGTGGAGACATTTCATCTGAAACAATAAATGTTATTGTTAAAGAATTACCCGAAATTACAACTAATCCTATCGGTGCAGAACTTTGTGTTGGAGATTCTTATCTTATGCAAATTACTGCAACAGGGGCAGCACCTTTAGATTATGTATGGTATAGAAACAATTCTGTTCTGTCAAATGAAACCGACAGCGAATTAACAATTGAAAACGCACAAATAAATCAGTCTGGGACATATTTTTGTAGAGTTATCAACGAATGTAGTTATATCGATTCAGACGAAGCAGAAATAATTATTGGAACAGAACCTGCTATAACATGGAACCCTATAAGTCAAATTTTATGCGAACACGAAAGCTTAGACTTAATAATGGACGCACAAGGAGAAAATTATAATTTACAATGGTATTTTAACTACTCACCAATTTATGGACAAAATGATACAATTTTACATTTCATTAATATAGGTACTGCTCGTTCAGGAATTTATTATTGCTTAGCATATAATTCGTGTGCTACAGTTTCTACAGATACCGTTGAGGTAATAGTGAATACCGCCCCTCAATTAGACTTAGGAGAAGATATTGATTTATGTATAGGTGAAAGCGTTTTTATAGGACCTGATGAACAATATTTACATTACAATTGGAATAGCGGTTTAAGCAATCAGCCTAGTTTAGAAGTAATGTTAAGTGGAACATTTATTTTAGAAGTTATAGGAGAAAACAATTGCCATAACGTAGATACAATAATTGTTACATTTCATCCTTATCATAATATTTTATTTACAAACGACACTATCATTTCTTGTGGTCCATATACCTTAGATGCAGGTAACGGAGCTTATTCATATTTATGGAGCAATAATCAAACTAGTTCGAGTATAATTATTAATAACCCTGGCTTATATTCTGTTACTGTAAGTGGTGATGAATTTGGCTGCACTTCGAGCAATTCAATTTATGTTGATTTGCGAGAACCAATTAGCTTTGAACTTGGTCCTAATGTTTTAGCTCACGTTGACTCACATGTAGACATCGGAATTGAACACATTTTCTCGGAATATTTGTGGAATACAGGCTTTACAGGTCCGAAACTAACTGTTTACGGTTCTGATTACGGCAATGGAGAACATGAATTTTGGCTTACTGCATACGCTTTAAATGGTTGTTCATATTCCGACACAATTTCTGTTACTTTTTATGGCCAAGCTGGCATAGATAATGATAATTCAAACGAACTATCTATTTTTCCAAACCCTGCAACAAATTTTATATTGATAAAATCAAATGACTTTTTAATTAAATCAATAGAATTTTATGATATATCTGGAAAACTTATTTCTAAAGAATTTGTTAATAATTGGGAATTCTACTATAATCTTAGTAATTTTGCACAAGGTTTATATTTAATAAAAATTTCGGGAGAAGATAATAAAATTATTAACAGAAAAATTCTTATCCAGTAAACAATGAAAGAAAGAAATATAAAAAACAAAATTAGAGGAGCTTATTTTACTTCTCTTATAAGTATTTCTATGGTGCTATTACTATTAGGTTTAGTTGGTTGGTTAATGTTAAGTGCAAGTTTTTTATCTGTGTATGTTAAAGAAAATATTTGTTTTTCATTAATTATTAAAGATAACATAAAAGAACCTGATATTAAACAATATCAAAAAACATTAGATGCAAAAAAATTTATAAAATCAACAGAATATATAACCAAGGAACAAGCAGCAGAGTCACTAAAAACAGAACTAGGCGAAGATTTTATCACAACTTTAGGTTACAATCCATTGTCGCCAACACTAAATGTTTTTTTAACTTCTGAATATGCTAATCCTGATAGTATTAAAACAATTGAAAATTTATTTTTGACCGAAAGTGATATAGTAGAAGAAGTTGCTTATCAACATAACTTATTAGATTTAATAAATAATAATGTAAAGAAAATAAGCATTATTTTATTAATGTTTTCTATTGCCTTAGTTATTATTTCATTTGCACTATTAAACAATACTATTAGATTAATGATTTTCTCAAAACGATTTATTATTAATTCTATGAAATTAATTGGGGCAAAACGTAATTTTATACGTAAACCCTTTCTTATTTCAGGAGCACTTCAAGGTTTATACAGCTCTTTTATTGCTTTATCAATACTAAGCAGCATTTTATATTTTACAAACAAACAAATGGGAGAAATTATAAGTCTAATAAATCCGATAATAATTATTGCCTTATATGGCTTAATAATTTTAATTGGTATTTTACTTAGCACAATATCTACATATTTTTCTATCAATAAATATTTAAAAATAAAAACTGCTAATTTATATTATTAAAAAAAATGAATGAAATAAAAAAAACAGAAACAGAAGCAACTCAGCAAGAACAAAACCAAGGCTTTGCTTTAGGAAAAATGAATTATCTTTTTATCTTGATAGGTTTTGTTTTAATTATAATTGGTTTTGCACTAATGTCGGGCGGTAAAAGTACAGACCCAAATGTTTTTAATAAAGAAATTTTTAACTTTAGAAGAATTACTTTGGCACCTATCATTATTTTATTAGGGTTTGTATTAGAAATTTTTGCAATATTGTGGAGACCAAAGAAATAATCACGCAATAATATATGGAATGGTTTGAAGCATTAGTTCTTGGATTAATTCAAGGACTAACAGAATTTTTGCCTGTAAGTAGCAGTGCACATTTAGAAATAGGTAAAGCTCTATTTGGAATTAAAGGGGAAGAAAATTTTTATTTTTCAATTATGGTACACGGTGCAACAGTATTAAGCACTATAATTGTATTTCGAAAAGATTTTGTTAAACTTTTATCAGGATTTTTTAAATTTAAATACAACGAAGAAACAAGCTATATTTTTAAAATCTTAGTTTCTATGATACCTGTAATGCTTGTTGGCTTTTTATTAAAAGATTCTGTCGAAAATCTTTTTTCAGGGAACAACCTTGCTCTTATTGGGGCAATGTTAATTATTACAGCAGTTTTACTTACTCTAACTTATTTTTTTAAAAATAAAAAACAACGAGAAATAAATTATCTTGATGCATTTATAATTGGAATAGCACAAGCCATAGCTGTTTTTCCGGGGATTTCTCGTTCAGGAGCAACAATTGCTACAGGGATAATTAATGGTAATAAAAAATCAGAAATAGCTAAATTTTCTTTTTTAATGGTAATAATACCAATTTTAGGCGAAAATTTTTTAGACATACTTAAAGGAAGCGCTGTTGCAAGCGGTATTCCTACAAGTTCACTTATTATAGGATTTTTTGCTGCATTTATTTCAGGACTTTTTGCTTGTTCGATAATGATAAATTTAGTTAAAAAAGGAAAACTTTATTGGTTTGCTTTATATTGTTTGTTAGCTGGACTAATAACAATACTTTTTATTAAATAATGATGATAGAAAGTTTTAAATTAGATAGAAAACCAGATTTCGAAACAGGCGAGATTATTGTAATTGATAAACCATTAACTTGGTCGTCTTTTGATGTTGTAAATAAAATTAGGTATAAACTAAGAGAAATAACAGGAAATTATAAAATAAAAGTGGGGCATGCTGGAACTTTAGACCCTTTGGCAACTGGAGTTTTAATAATATGTACAGGAAAGTATACAAAACTTATAGAAAACTTACAAGAAGGCGAAAAAGTATATGAAGCTATTTTTAGATTAGGAGCAAGTACACCATCTTATGATATGGAAACCGATATTGACAAAGAATTTGACTATTCTAATATTTCTGAAAATCAAATTTATGAGCTTGCAAAAACTTTTTTAGGAAATAGTATGCAAACCCCACCATTATACTCAGCAATTCAAATTAAAGGAAAAAGAGCTTATGAATTTGCTAGAAAAGGGAAAAAAATAAAACTAGAACCAAGAGAAATTAACATAAGTCAGTTCGATGTTTCAAAAATTAATTTACCTGATGTAAGCCTTACTATTACCTGCTCTAAGGGTACCTACATTAGGGCTTTAGCAGATGATTTTGGAAAAAAACTTGACAACGGCTCTTTTTTATATTATCTTAGCAGAATAAAAAGTGGAAATTATTCTATTCAAGATTCTATTAAATTAGAAGATTTAATAGATTTTTTAAACAAAACTTAATTATTTTCGTTACTAATTTGTAAATAATATTATTTTAAATAATTATAATTATGAAGTTATCGCAATTCTCTTTTAATTTACCAGACGAATTAATTGCATTACATCCTTCTAAAAACAGAGACGAGTCTCGCCTATTAGTTTTACACAAAAAAACTAATACAATAGAGCATAAACTTTTTAAAGACATTAAAGATTATTTTAATGAAAAAGATTTAATGATTTTTAATGATACTAAGGTATTTCCTGCTCGCCTATATGGGAATAAAGAAAAGACAGGTGCTCGCATCGAGGTGTTCTTATTACGAGAATTAAATCAAGAACAGCGTTTGTGGGACGTACTAGTTGACCCTGCAAGGAAAATCAGAATTGGAAATAAATTATATTTCGGAGAAAACGACGATTTAGTTGCCGAAGTTATTGACAACACAACTTCTAGAGGTAGGTCGTTAAGGTTTGTAATAGATTGTGATTATCAAACATTTAAACAAAAGCTATATAGCTTAGGACAAACACCACTTCCTACACATATTATAAAAAGAGAAATTGAAGACGAGGATAAAGACAGATATCAAACAATTTATGCAAAATATGAAGGAGCTGTAGCAGCACCAACAGCTGGACTACATTTTAGTCGCGAACTACTTAAAAGATTAGAAATTATTGGGGTAGAATTTGCTTATGTTACTTTGCACGTTGGTTTAGGAAACTTTAGAAGTGTTGATGTTGAAGACCTTACTAAACATAAAATGGACTCCGAACAAATATTTATTAGCGAAGAAACAGCAAATCTTGTTAATAATACAAAAGCAGAAAAACATAAAGTTTGTGCAGTAGGGACAACCGTTCTAAGAACCTTAGAAAGTGCTGTTACAACAACAGGTTATTTAAAACCTTTTGAAGGCTGGACAAACAAATTTATTTATCCGCCTTACGATGCATTAGTCCCAGACGCTTTAGTATCTAATTTTCACATGCCTAAATCAACACTTATGATTTCAGTTGCAGCATTTAGTGGATACAACGAACTAATGCACGCTTATGAGGTCGCTATTAAAGAAAAATATAGATTTGGCACATACGGCGACGCTATGCTAATTATATGACACAAAAAAGTCGGCTTAAATTACTTGGCTGACTTTTTTATGCCTTTTCGATATTTTCAATACCAATAATTGGTTTGCCCATTAATCTCAACAATAAATTAGCCACACAGAGTACATCTTTTTCACAATAAGTAACAATGCGTTCTAAATTTTTTTCTTCATAATAAACTCCATAAACTTGACTGCCGTCAATGTCGTCTTTTGGTGTTGGAATGTTAAATAAATCGGCTAATAATGCTAATGAAGTGAAATTTTTATAATCTCCAAATTTCCATAATTCAAGAGTATCGATATGAGTAATTTCCCAAGGTTTTTTACCAGCTAAATCAAAGGTAGGCGGAAGAGTTAAACCATTCACTAAGATTCGTCTACAAATATAAGGAATATCAAACTCTTTTATATTATGTCCGCAGATAAACTTAGAATTAATTTTATCCCAGTTCAAAATCATCTGTGAAAACTCAATTAATAATTGTTTTTCGTCATCTCCGAAAAAAGATTTTACTCGAAATTTATTATTCTGCGAAAGTATTCCAACCGAAATACAAATAATTTTTCCAAATTCTGCATAAATTCCTGCACGTTGATACACATCTGAAGCTTTTTCGTCTTCTTTTCGAAAATACGCCGATTTTTTGTCCCAATGTTGCTGAAAATTTTCAGGAAGGCTCTCAAAGTTATAATTTGCAGGCACAGTTTCAATATCCAAAAACAAAACATCGCTAAGTTTAACTTTTTCTAACATGTTTATTAATTTATTTGTTTAAATTTTGTAAAATATATTTACTTAATAAATCTATTGCCACGTCATTATTTCCGCCTTGAGGCACAATAATGTCGGCATACCTCATAGTAGGCTCAATAAACTGAAGATGTGAAGGTTTTACTGTTTTTTCGTATCTTTCTAAAACTACATTAATAGACCGCCCTCTTTCAACAATATCTCTTTGAATAACACGAGAAAGTCTATCATCAGCATCGGCATTTACAAATACTTTTAAATTCATAAGATTTCTCAAATCCTTATTTCCCAATATTAAAATTCCTTCAATAATAACGATTTTAGCCGGTTCAACCTGTATAGTTTCTGCACTGCGAGTACAAGTTAAATATGAATAAATTGGTTGTGCAATAGCTCTTTTATGCTTTAATTCTTTGATATGATGAATAAGTAAAGGCCATTCAATTGCATCAGGATGGTCAAAATTAATTTGTTGCCTTTCTTCTAATGGTAAATGACTATTGTCCTTATAATAAGAGTCTTGTGGAACTAAAGTTACACAATTATTAGGTAATTTTTCAATTATTTTCCTAACCACTGTTGTTTTTCCTGAACCTGTTCCTCCGGCTATACCAACTACTAACATATAATTAAATATTAATTAAAATAAAATGTTAATTTTGAGGTTTTAAAAATAATAAAAATAATTTACAAATGCTTTATCCAATAAAATTTAAACCGATTTATAAATCAAAAGTTTGGGGTGGCGAAAAAATAAAAGAATTAAAAGCTGATAAAAAAGCTCCTATCGACTGTGGCGAATCTTGGGAAATTTCTTCTTTACAAGGCGATTTGTCTATTGTTGCTAATGGATTTTTAAAAGGTAACAACATTGAAGAAATTATTGAAGTTTATATGGGCGACCTTGTTGGAGACACAGTATTTGAAAAATTTGCCTACGAGTTTCCCCTTCTTATAAAAATTATTGAAGCAAAAGAAAATTTATCGGTACAAGTACACCCAAATGACGAAATTGCAAAAGAAAGGCATAATGCAAGAGGAAAAACAGAAATTTGGTATATTTTAGATACTGAAAATGAGGCAAAATTAATTTCGGGATTTTCTAAAAATATTAGTCAAAATGAATTTTTTAAAGCTGTTGAAAATGAAGCTTTAAATAATTTGTTAAATATAGTAGAAACAAAACCGGGTGAAGTTTATTATATGCCCGCAGGAAGAGTTCACAGCTTGTGTGCCGGAAATCTTATTTTAGAAATACAACAAAGCTCTGATATTACGTATAGAATTTATGATTTTGGAAGAAAAGGGCGAGAACTTCATTTAGATCTTGCTGCTGATGTTATTGATTATTCTAAAACCAAATATTTAAATACTTTCTTTTCGAAAACACCAAACAGTCAAAACTCAATTATCTCTAATGAATTTTTTACATTAAATTATTTACCTTTAATGAATGAAACTCAAAAAGATTTTTATGATTTAGATTCTTTTGTTGTTTATTTTTGTATAAACGGAAAGATAAGAATTAAAACACCAGGGAATAAAGATGAGTATATTTCAAAAGGTGAAACTGTTTTAATTCCTGCAATAATCAAAAACATTTCGCTTATTCCTGAAATTTATTCCGAAATCATTGAAATTTATATAAAAACCTAACTTTTTTGAATATTTGTTAATTCTGCAAAAACTTGTTCAAGAGATTGTTCAAGCACTCGGTTGCTTAAAACTACATTATTTGCCTGTACAGCATATTTAAAAATATCTTGTCGAATATCTTTATCCAAATCATACTCAATGATATATTTGTAATTTTCTGTCTTTTCAATTTTTAAAACTCCAGAAATTTTTGCAAACTCTTTTTCATTAATCGGATTTAATGTTTCTAAAAATAAACTAGCAGATTTTGTTTTTAAGGTTTTCTGAATTTCTTGTGTAATATTGTCTGCAACTAATACGCCTTTGTTTATAATTAAAATTCTGTCGCAAATTGCTTCGACTTCTTGCATTATGTGGGTAGATAACAATACCGTTTTACTTTTTCCTAAACTTTGAATTAAATTCCTAATTTCCACTATTTGATTTGGATCTAATCCTGAGGTTGGTTCATCTAAAATTAAAACTTGGGGGTCATGAATTATAGCTTGGGCAAGACCAACACGCTGCTTATAGCCTTTTGACAATGCTCCAATCTTTTTCTTTCGTTCGGGAATTAAGCCTGTAAGTTCAATTACTTGTTCAATTCTATTCTTTTTATTAGAAATTTTATATATTCCTGCAACAAAATTTAAAAATTCAACAATATACATATCCGAATATAAAGGATTTTGTTCGGGTAAATAGCCTATAATTTTGCGACAAGCCATTTGATTTTCTAAAATATTATTTCCATTAATAAAAACATCGCCTTCAAAAGGTGGAATAAAACCTGTTATAATTTTCATTAATGTTGATTTTCCTGCTCCATTAGGACCTAAAAAACCCGCTATTTGACCACTTTGAATTTCAAAATTTACTTTATCTAAAGCCTTTTGAGTTCCGTAAAACTTGGTAATATTTTGAACTTTAATTGACATAAAAAATTATTAAAAAACAAAATTAAAAAATATCATTAATTAATCAAAATAAAACACTATTTAGAACAAAAATAAATTAACAAAAAAAGTTAAAAAAAATTTTTATAACAAAACTTTTATAAAATTGATACGTCTCATTAATATTAGAAAGAACGTTTATTTAGTTATAATTATTTACTTTGTTCGAATGTTAATTATTACCATGAAAATATACTTTTTTCTCAAAAACATTAAGAGGCATTACTCTTTTTATTTAAGAAACTTTTTGGTTTTCTGTGGTTTTATATTTTTAAATTCTCAATTTTCTTATTCTCAATCAGGTTCTTGCGCTGGAACCACACCTTACAATACAGTAGATTTAACATTATCACCAACTGCTTCTTGGACATCTGGAAACATTACTCGCAATGGGCTTTGTTGTGGATTGACAGGGACTAGTCGTTGTGTAGAGTTTGAAGTGGATTTACACTCCAGTGCGATTGGTATTAAACTAGAAATTGCCTCTGGAACAATACCAGGGGATCTCACACATATAAGGTAAACTGTGGCTCCCCTATTCCTTTAGGACAAGCAACATGTATTAATGGACCTGGACCACATTATGTTACTGTATGCTTACCAAACTCAGGTTCTAATAAATTTCGCATAACTTCAATTTCACAAGCGACACCGTTAATTAGCTTTAGCCCTAAACTACCTTATATTTGTGAAAACTCAGATGTTAGCATAACAGCATCTGGCGCAAACACTTATACTTGGTCGCCATCGAATTACTTATCATCGACTACAGGAGCTACTGTAATCTCTAGTCCTTCAAGTACCATAACTTATACTGTAATAGGAACAGACTCAAATGGCTGTACTTCTAGTGCAAATATAACAGTAAATGTTTGCGATAACCCCGACCTTATTGTTTCTCCCGGGGGAGATATTTGCATAGGAGAAACTTTCCAATTAGGAGCTTCAGGAGCTTTGATTTACGAATGGTCCCCGACTTCGAGTTTAAACAATCCAAATATAGCTAACCCTATCGCAAGTCCAACCGTTACAACAAATTATATCGTAACAGGATATGCACCCACATGTACAGTAATTCAAAATGGTGATTTTTCAAATGGAAATACTGGATTTACTACGCAATATAATTACAGCACGAATTTAGTTCCCGAAGGAAATTATGCGATTGGAACTAATCCTAGGAATTTTCACTCAAACTTTAAACAATGCTCAGACCATACAACAGGTACAGGAAATATGATGGTTATTAATGGGAACGTTGTTGCAAATCAACAAGTTTGGTGTCAAAA
>CAYRQZ010000037.1:0-22224 GCA_964426585.1 uncultured Bacteroidales bacterium
TCCATAAATAATTGCACCAGTTTGATAATAATATTTTGTGAGAATTTCTTGAGAAATTAAATCTTTAATTTCATCTTTAAAAATTATCAAATCTTTATTTTTATCGTGAGCTAATTTTTTGTTTAAAATTTCAATTTCAGCTTCTATTTGTTCGTAATACTTTTCGTTTTTAGAGCTTTCAATTAGTTTGTTTAAGTCTTCTTCGCTTTTAGTTTTATAATCAAAATCTTTGTCTTTTATCCAGTTTATAAAATTATCATAATCAGTATCTGAAAACTCGAATTTGTCGGCTGTTGCAATACTTGGGTGCTTATGTTTGTAATATACAGCATATTCAAAAATAAGGTTTTTAATTATTAAGCTGGTAGAAATATTGCTTAAATATTCGGGTTCGATACAAATATCGGGTTTTACGCCGCCACCATCATAAACTTTACGTCCTTTTTTTGTTCTAAACTCCGATATAAGTGAGTCGGGAACATTTCCAACGCTACCGTCTTCGTTTCTGTGGGTGTAGTCTAAAGCCTGAATACATCTTCCGCTCGGAATATAGTATTTTGCAGTAGTAACTTTTAAAATTCCATTATAGCTTAATTCACGTGTAGTTTGAACCAATCCTTTTCCATAAGTTTTTTGACCTATAACTACACCTCTATCGAGGTCTTGGATAGCACCTGCCACGATTTCTGAAGCCGATGCCGAAGAGCTGTTTACAATAATTGCAATTTTAATTTCTGTATCTAATGGCTCTGCATTAGCTTTGTAAACATTATCCCACTGTGCTACTTTTCCTTTTGTGCTAACAATTGTTTCGCCTTTTGGGATAAACATATTGCAAATTTTCACAGCTTCGATTAATAAGCCGCCAGGATTTCCACGCAAATCAATAATAAGTCCATTAATTTTATTTTCAGCTTTTAATTTATCATAAGCCTCTTTAATTTCTTTGTACGCTGTATTTGTAAAATCGCTTAATGAGATATAGGCAATATCATTTTCAAAAATTGTAAAATACGGCACAGATTTAATTTTTACTTCTTCTCTATTAAACTCAAAATCTATGTTTTTATCTTGTTCAAATCTTTTTATTTTCAATTTCACCAAGGTATTCGGCTCGCCTCTTAAAAGCTCGGAGACTTCTTCCGATTCTGCACCTTTCATATCTTTGCCATTAATTTCTAAAATTATATCTCCAGCTTGTAGTCCTGCCTTATCTGAAGGCGAGTCTTGGTATGGTTGGATAATAACAACATATTCTCCGCTTTTTCTAATTACAGCTCCTATTCCGCCATATTGCCCAGTTGTCATAAACTTAATATCCTCAACTTTAGACTCAGGGATATAAACTGTATATGGGTCTAGACTTTTGAGCATAGCATCAACACCTGTTTTTATAAGATCGCCAGGCGCTATTGGGTCAACGTAATAAAGGTTTAGCTCCTTATAAACAGAATAAAAAATATCTAGATTTTTTACTGTCTCAAAATTCAAATCTTTGTCGGTAGTAAAAGAAAAAGAAACTAAAATTATTATTAGTATAATAAGAATAGAACTAAGTTTTGATTTAATAAAACTATAAAGTTTGGTCAAATTTTCCATAAATTTCTGAATATATTTTTTGTAAAGATATAACTAAATTTTGTTCAATAATATTATATTCGCACACACTAAAACTTGTATGGATAAGCCCAATTCTTAATTTTATCTTATTAGATTTTGCATATTGGTTTAGTTGATGGCAATTTAATCTAAAAGCTTCTCGTAATCTTCTTTTTGCCGTATTTCTATTAACAGCAGATTTTAATAATTTTTTAGGTGCAGAAACGAAAAGTTTTAGTCCATAATTTTCGCTGTTAAATTCATAAAGATAAACTATTCTAAATATAGGTGAGTATATTTTTTTTCCTGTATCAAAAAGTTCTTGAATTTCAATTTTTGATTTAAGGAAAGAACTTCGGTTTAGATTATTTCGGAGTTTGTTCATTATTTGACAAACTCTATATTATTTATTTTTTAGCTTTACGAATTGTTCTAAGGCAGCTGTCATTGAAGGAGCTTCAGGAGCAGGGGCGCATAAATCTAGTCTTAATTTTAATTCTTCAACGGCTTTTGCAGTTGCAGTACCGAATGCACCTATGTAAGTTCCATTTTGAACAAAATCAGGGAAATTATGCAACAACGAAGCAACACCAGCAGGGCTAAAAAATACTAGAACGTCATAATTTATATCTGCTAGATCGCTTAAATCCGCAGAAATGGTTCGATATAAAATTGCCTTAGAATATTTGTAGTTTGCTTTATCTAAAGTATCTGGTATGATTTGTTGATGTACTTCGCTTAAAGGTATTAAATATTCTTCATCTGGGAATCTTTTCATAACATCCATTACCTCCTTAAAATTTCCACTACCGTAAAATATTTTTCTTTTACGATAAACTATATATTTTTGCAAATATAAAGCAATAGACTCCGAAAAACAGAAATATTTCCATTCATCGTTTATTGGAATTTTCATTTCTTCTAAAATCCTGAAATAATGGTCAATAGCTGTTCTACTATTAAATATTATTGCAGTATGAGAGCATAAATCAACTTTTGAACGCCTAAATTCTTTTGCGGAAACACCTTCAACCTGAACAAAAGGTCTGAAATCAATTTTTACATTATATTTCTTTGCAATGTCAAAATAAGGAGATTTTTCGGTTTCTGGTTTTGGCTGCGAAATTAGTACAGTTTTAATCTTCATTCCTAATCAATTAATCTATAAAGTTACTTTAAAATTCCAACTAACTTAAAAATAATAAGTAATGGTAATATTTCAAAACTGCAAAAATACAAAATTGCATAATGATTTAAAAATTTAATTTCAAATAAATATGAAAAAAAACTTAATAAATTTATTAAATAATTTACTCCAATAATTAACATTGCAGTAATGACAAGGAATATATGAATATTGCTATTTACAAATGGATAAACTAAAAAAATTGGTAACAGTAATAAAGAAATTAACTTAAGTCTATTTAATTTAATAAAAATATAATATTTAGCATGTTCTTCTATATTTACCAATTGCGACAAAGTTTTAATACTTAAGAATACGAATAAAAAATAAAATATTGTGGCTAATATCAAACTTAGCGAAAATACAATACCATTAAATTTACTAAGCCAAGGGTGGTTGAAGTAAATTGCAAACATCATTAAAGTAGCCGAAATACTAAGTATAACAACAATCCATGACAAAAAGCCTAATTGTGGCCTTGTTACAGTTTTGATTTTACGTATTTTATTTTTTTGGGATCGAAAAATTGATAAAAACAAAGAATGAAAATAATCTTTAAAGGCAAGTTTTATAATTATAATAATAATAAAAATTAAAAATGAAATAATATTTAATACTAAATAATTATAGTTAAAATTTCTTTCAATTACAGGCATGCCAACAGTAAGTATTCTATTAAAAGCATAGCCAATCATAAGATCTTATTTTTCGATAGTAAAAAAACTTTCACCTATTTTATTATTATCCATGTACAGTTCTATTGTATATTTTCCGATCTGCAAAGTTTCTAGAACATCATAAAAAATGACTACATCTAAATTTTGTTTTTCGTAAATTATATCTCTATAAGCAGAGTATGAAAGTTTTTTCTCTCCATAATCAAAAGTTTTTCCTTCAGACAAAGTGTAGCCGTCGGGTCTTATAATTCTTAAATATACTTTTCGAGGACCGGCTTGGGCTAAATCATTTGCAACTAAAGCAAATCCTGTTTGTAATCTTTCAACTTTTCGAGATTTTGCAGTTTCTTTTCCTTTACGAGTTAAGAATTTTACATAAATATGAGAAGTTTTAACAACACTTGCGCCGGTTATTACTTGTTCTAATTCATCATTTTTTTCTACTACTTCGTCCATCTCCGATTTAATTCTTTTGTGATCATCTTTTATTTGAATGTTCTCAGCGATTAAATATTTGTTTAATTGATCTAAACTATCTATTTGATAAACATAATGTTGCATTATTTTTCGCAAGGAAGAAAGTTCTTTTTCATATTTTTGTTGAATGCTATAATTATAATTTTTTATCCCATCAAGTTCTTTTATTAAACTTGCGATATGCTCTCTTTCTTTGTTAATTTCAGAATTTAAACTATCATTGGAAGAAGAAAGTTGTTCATAATCGTCAAGTAATTCTGTTAATTGTTTGCGTAAACTTTCTTTTTCGACAACAATCTCGTTTGTTTTTATAATTATTTCTTTCGTTTGTTTAGAAGCATCGTACAAAAGGAAAGCCAAAATGCCTACTGCAATAGCCATGAAAGAGACTAAAATTATTAAAACCTTTGTTGTTCTATCTTTTTTCGGACTATTAATTTGTTTCATATCTGTTATTAAAATTATTTTTGTGCAAAACTATAAAAAAAAGATGTCTGATTAAAGTTTTTAATTATTTTTGATTGTAAAATAATAACTTAATAAAAATGAAAATTATTGTTTTAGATACACCAGAGTTTAAAATTGATGGAGGAGCATATTTTGGTGTTGTTCCTAAAATTATTTGGCAAAAAAAATATCCTTGCGATGAAAATAATATGTGTAAAGCTGCTTGTCGTTCATTATTAGTTGATGATGGACAAAGAATAATTTTATTTGATACAGGCATAGGGGAGGAACCCGAAAATAAAACCGAAGATTTGTATTTTACAGATTACAGTCAAAATTTAGAAGAAAACCTCAAAAATTTTGGCTATAATCCCAAACAAATCACTGATGTTGTGCTTACTCACCTTCATTTTGACCACTGCGGAGGAAATACAAAAATTGATAAAAACACAGGAAAAAGAATAATTAGTTTTCCTAATGCAAATTTTTATGTTTCAAAAGACCAATACGAAAATGCAAATACTCCTAATTATCGAGAACGTTCTTCGTATATGCCCGAAAATTGGGAAATTATTAAAGAAGCAAGTAAATTAATTATTGTTGATAAAGACTTTTTTTTAAGCCCTCAGATTGAACTAAAAATGTTTTTTGGACACACGCCAGGGCTTATGCTTCCAATAATTAAAACAAATAATAAAACAGTGTTTTTTGCTGGCGATTTAATACCCGCACGTGCTTCGGTACCATTAGCTTGGATTTCTGCCTACGACTTGTTTCCGCTAACAAGTATCGAAGAAAAGAAAAAAATACTTTCGGAGGCTGCCGAAAATAATTGGATATTAATTTTTCAGCACGATGCATTTGTTGAGGCTTGTTATGTCGAAAATACAGAGCGTGGAGTAAGAGCAAAAGAACCAATAAAATTTTCATTATAAAAATAAAAATAGTTTGTTCAAAAATATGAAAAATGTAATTTATAATATAATTATAATTGTTGCTCTACTCGCCTTGTCCCAATCTTGTCAAAAAGATTATTCATATAAACGAAACGAAAATATTTTGACCAAATATTCATGGGAAGTAAAAACTTTTATTAATTATTCTGTTAATGAAACTACTAACCCCCGAAAAGCTCAATATATTTTTAACCAAAATAATGAACTAATAAAAATTTATGATAATAACGAAATTATTAAAACTTCGTGGAATTTAAGCGAAGACGCTAATTTTTTGACTTTAGGGTCAAATGTTTTTAAAATTACAAAATTAAATAAAAAAGTTATGTCACTAAGATATGGTGAAGTTGAAATATTTTTTACACCTATCAAGTAAAGTTATGGACGAAAATCAGGTTAAATTTTTAATAATTAGGTTTAGTAGCATTGGCGACATTGTGTTAACAAGCCCAATTATACGGGCGTTGAAAACACAAGTCGAAGGAGCTGTTGTTCATTATCTCACTAGCTCTCAATACTTACCAATTTTAGAAAACAATCCTTATTTAGACAAAGTTCATTTGTTAAAAGGATATACCGAAACTATTTACGAAATTAAAGACGAAGGATTTGATTATATAATTGATTTACACAAGAATTTGAGAACTTGGAGGTTTAAAAATCGTTTAAAAATTATGGACTTTAGTTTTCCAAAGTTAAATTGGGAAAAGTTTTTAATGGTCAAATTTAAAAAGAATCGTCTTCCGGATATTAATATAGTAGATAGATATTTTGAAGCAATTAAGTTATTTGATGCTTCGAATGACAATAAAGGTTTAGAATTTTTTATTCCCGAAAAGGATAATGTTAAAGTTACGGAATTTCTTAAAAATAGTGAAAGCGAATATATTGTTTATGCTATTGGTGGACAACACGCTACTAAAATTCTTCCTTACGAAAAAATTATAAATTTATGTTCTCTGATAAAACATCAAATTATACTGCTTGGTGGAAAAGATGATTTTGAAAATGGAGAGAAAATTGCAATATCGCTAAATAATGTTGTAAACCTTTGTGGAAAACTTAATTTAAATCAATCGGCTTCGATTATTTCGCAATCAAAATTAGTAATTTCTCATGACACTGGCTTAATGCACATTGCGGCGGCGTTTAAAAAAAATATTGCTTCAATTTGGGGAAATACAATACCAGAATTTGGAATGTATCCTTATCTTGCAGGCGAAAAATCTAAAATTTTTGAAGTAAAAGATTTGGCTTGTCGTCCTTGTTCTAAAATTGGCTATAAAAAATGCCCGAAGAAGCACTTTAATTGTATGAATTTGCAGAATATTCAGGCAATAGCGGATTGGGCAAATGAAAATTTTCAGATTTTATGAAGACATATAAAATTAAGTGCTAAGTCTTTCTATTTTTTAAAACTCATTCCAGCAACAATAGCATAATGGTCAGATAAATTTTTATTTATAATCTTATGCGAATTACATTTAAAAAAAGTGTCATAAAGAATATAATCTATTCTAACTTTGACCGAAGAAAACTCCCAGGTATAGCCAGGATAAGAGCCTTGCGAGCTAAAACTATCTTTTAAATCTTTTGCTATTGCATTATATGAATAGCTAATAGGCACATCGTTAAAATCGCCAGCAACAATTATCGGATATGTGCATGAATCTATTGAAACTTTTACTATTTTAGCTTGTAAAGATCGTTTTTCTATTGATTTTATATACTTTTTTAAAATAGTTTTAACCCTTCTATCTGCTGTTCCGTCTGTTATGTTTTCAATAAGCGTATAATCTTTTTGGTCAAATTGCAAAGACTGTAAATGAAGGTTATAAACTCGTATTGTATCCTTATCTAATAATAAATCAGTATAAATATAACCATTAAATGAGTCTTCAAACTTCTCAGAATATGAATTTATTATTGGATATTTTGAAATTGTTGCAAAGCCAAAATTTTGACCGCCACTAACTTCCGCCATTGCTGATTTATAAATATATTTTGCTTCAATGGAATCTTGAATTACATCTAAAGACTTACTTTTTGAGCTTGTATTATTCCAATAAGCCTCTTGAAGACACAAAATATCAGGTTTTTCTTCTGCGATTAAATCAATAATTCCGGTATTGATATCATTATAATTTTTATAATCATATAAACCAAAAACCATAACATTATACGACATTATTTTAAAGTCGGAAGTTTCGGAACCTGATGTAAAATATGAATTTAAAGGTATAATTAATGTTATGTATTTAATGCCTACAATAATGCTAATAAGTGAAATAAATGAATATTTCCATTTAATAAACAACCACAGAATTATAAAAAATGCATTTATTCCTAACAAAAAAGTAAATATAAAAGGTAAAATGGCAATTACTAAAGTTTGACTATGCGAAATGTAGATAATCGAGTAATTGGCTAAAAGCAGAAGACTGAAAATGATATTTAAGACTAAAAGTACCTTTTTCATTATTTTTTGCTTTGTTTAAATAGATTATCTTTTTCACTAGAAGATAAGCTATCATACCCAGATTTAGATACTTTATCTAATATCTTATTAATTTCTTCTTGTTCGGCATGTTTTCGAGCATTGTATGTCCAATCGGTTTCTTTTTTACTGTAATTTATATTCTTATTATTTGCCTTTCCTTTAACTACTGGTTCACTTATTAATAAATTTTTTATCCAGTTAATTGATTTAGTAATAAAACTTGTTATATCAATATTTCTTTTGTATAAAATTGTAAACATTGCACCTAAAAAAGCTCCACCTAGATGAGCTATATGCCCCCCAGCATTTCCAGTGGGGATACTTAAAATATCTACCAAAACAACGATTAAGGCGAGATATTTTAATTTTATTTTTCCAAAAAACATTAAATAAATTTCCTGATTTGGTGTAAGAACAGCGATAGCAAAAATTACAGCCATTACTGAAGCTGATGCACCCAAGGCAAGAGAAACATTTTTTATTAAACTAAATGCTGGAAAAAAATTAAAAGCGACAATATAAAATATAGCCCCGACTAAGCCACCTAAAATATAAACGCCTAGGATTTGTTTTTGTGATAAATACTGTAAAAAAAGTTTTCCAAACCAATAAAATGCTAATAAGTTAAAAAGTATATGTAAAAAACTTTCATGGGTAAACATATATGTAAATACTGTCCAAGGAAATATTTTTAGACTTAATACATTTGCAGGAACAGCTAAGTATTGAATAAATTCATAATGTGCTTTTCCTTGAAGGAATAAAATAACTTTTATTAATTGAACAAAAACAAAAACTATTAAGTTAATGTAAATCAAAACATTAAAATTATTTTTTTCTTTAAAACTATATTTGAATTCTTCAATAAAATTCATTGGTCCCAGCGATTAAATTGTCTTTTTTTCCAAGCTAAAATAAATATTAATCCGAACAACATACCTCCAAGATGAGCAAAATGAGCAACATTATCGCCACTGCGGTTTAAAAATCCTAAAAACAATTCTATTGCAACAAAAATCATAACTAAATATTTGGCTTTCATTGGAATAGCTGCATAAATATATAAAACACTATTTGGGAACATCATTCCAAAAGCTAAAAGTAAACCATAAATAGCCCCCGAAGCACCAACTGTTGGTGTATTAATCATTAAGTTTAAGTCCCGTAATTGTGGGTCTATGTAGTTTTTATTTTGTTGTAATACTGAGCTGCCTTCATTTAAAACAAGTTTAACTTGCTCGGGGTTCATAGTAGAGATAAGCGAATTTATTTCAATATTTATTATAAGCAAATGCAGTAAAGCAGCTCCTAAGCCGGTAAAAAAATAGTAAATAAAAAATCGTTTTGGTCCCCAAACTTCCTCCAAAATTCTTCCAAACATGTAAAGCGCAAACATATTAAAGAAAATATGCATAAAGCCCCCGTGCATAAACATGTGAGTTATAAGTTGATATGGTCTAAATAAATCTGATTTAAAGCTATAAACAGCAAAACGCATAGTTAAATCTGGAGCAAAATAACTTAATGCAAATAAGGCAATATTTATAATTAGTAAAGTTTTTACTACTTGCGGTAAATTAAAAAATCCTTTTTGTTGAAAATTCATAATTAACTAATTTAATTTTCTTTCAATTTCATCTATACTTATTATTTCTATTATTTTTTTGCCGTCAGGGCAATAATTATGATTTTGACAGAGTAATAATTTATTAAAAAGTTCTTGCATTTCAACTTCAGACAAAATTCTTCCGTATTTTATTGCGGAGGCTTTTGCTAGGGCGATAGCAATTTTTTCGTTCAAAACATTTTTAGCAGAACCTTCAACTTCGGTAATTTCAAAAATTATTTCTTTAACAAGTGTTTCAGGGTCTAAGTCAGTTAAATCACCTGGCACAGCTCTAATTTCGAACTTTTCTTTACCAACAACAACAATTTCGAAGCCGATATTGTTTAAGTCGCTAATAATTTCCATAAGAACAGCCCTATCGTTTGGGCTGGGTTCAAGAATAACCGGGAATAAAGTTCTTTGTTTTACGCCTTTACGCGTTTCGATAAGTTTAATAAATTTATCAAACAAAATTCTTTCGTGAGCTCGTTTCTGGTCAATTATTGTTAATCCCGACTTTAAAGAAGTGATAATATATTTATTTTTAAATTGAAAAAACATTGATTTTGGTATGAGTTTTTCATCAGTTTCAGAACTTGGGAGAAAACTTATTTGTTCATTTGTTTTTTCAATTTCAGGTATAACAAAATCTTCACGATTTTTATTTTGATTTTGTTCATAAAGGCTTGTCCAATTGCGAGGGACAAAGTTTAAAGGCTTTTGTTGGGAATTTTTTTCTTGTTTAAAAGGATTATAATCTGGGTTAATCTCTATTACCGGTGGTTTAAACGTTGTTGATGAGGTTAAATGAACATCACGTGTAATATTATCTTCAAAATCTAAACCAGGCACAATATTAAATTTCCCTAAGGCTTCTTTTACCGAGGCGCTAAGTATTTGAAATATAGACTGTTCCTCTTCAAACTTTATTTCAGTTTTTGTTGGATGAATATTTATATCAATAGCCGAGGGGTCTAAATCGAAATATATGAAAAAACTGGGATATTCTCCTTGAGGGATAAGTTTTTCGTAAGCTAAGCTTGTGGCTTTACGAAAATACGGATGAATCATAAACCTATTATTAACAAAAAAGAACTGTTCGTTTGTTGTTTTTCGTGTTCGTTCAGGTTTTGCGATAAATCCTTTTATATTAACAATTGCAGATTCGGTATTTATGCTAACTAAGTGTTGATTGATATTTTTCCCAAAAACATTTACAATTCTTTGTCTAAGATTTTCGGGGTATAATGTTAGTGCGTTTTCATTTTCTATAATAACATGAAAAGCAACATTAGGGTTTGCTAAGACAATTCTATGAATTTCGGTTAAAATATGTTTATTTTCAATTGAATTACTTTTTAAAAACTTGCGACGTGCAGGCACGTTAAAAAATAAATTTTTTACGATAAAATTTGCTCCTGTTTGACAAGAGACTACTTCTTGCGATTCTACTTTTGTGCCGGATATTTTTATACAAGTTCCCAGCTCGGAGTCTTGAGTTTTTGTTTTTAGTTCTACCGAAGCTACTGCTGCAATAGAAGCTAAAGCTTCGCCTCTGAATCCCATACTTTTTATTGCAAAAAGGTCGTCGGCACAAGAAATTTTTGAAGTAGCGTGTCGTTCAAAAGCAGTACGAGCATCGCTTGGACTCATACCCTTGCCGTTATCAATGATTTGAATTAATGTTCGCCCAGCGTCTTTTATAGCAATTTTTATTTCGCTAGCTCCCGCATCTAATGAGTTTTCTACCAACTCCTTAACAATAGAAGATGGGCGCTGAATAACTTCACCAGCTGCAATTTGATTTGCAACAGAATCAGATAATAATTTAATTATATCAGACATTATTTCATGAACATTTTAATTAGCGGCGTAAGGTCTGCCACTAAAATAATATAAGCTAATAATCCTAAGGCGAAAGTAATGACTAAAATTCTAATCGTAGAATTGCTTTTACTAAATGATTTCCTTTGCATTCTACGCCCAAAACTACCTTTAATGCTAGCTCCTGGTTTATTATCAAGCCCTATTGGTTCTTTACCTTGAGAAATTCGCAAGTCATTTAACATTTCCTTACGTCTCTCTTTTTCTGGATCGTAATAGCGAGGTTTGTAATAAAAAACATTATGCTGCGGTAATCTAAATAAACTTCCAAAACCCATAATTATAAATTTTTACAAAATTAACTTTTTAAATTTAATTCGACTCAATAACTAATATTGTCTTTAGTTTATTATTGTTGTTTTCTTAAAAAATTATTAATCTTTACTAAATTCTTTTTTAAATTAATGTTAAATTCGGGATATAGTTTCAAAATATAAACAATTCCTAAAAATATAAGCATTAAAGTTAAAGACCTTAAAATTGCATCAATAATAAATGATTTTAGTTGAGGTATAAACATTGAAATAAATATTGCCAAAATTCCGACCAGGATAATTCCGAGGTGGTTAAACTTAAATGGATTTAATTTAAACTTTTTATAAATAAAAATAATTCTAATAATTAGAAAGATAAAAAATGCTAATGCAGATGCAATACTAGCACCTGTAATTCCATAAATTGGCAATAAAATAATGTTAAAAATAATTATTGCCAAAATTAAAATCACCATTAAGGCTGTAAATTGTTTATAATATTTACTTGATTGTATAATTTCGCTACTCACGCTAGCAATCATTTGTAAAAGATGGGCAATTCCGATAAACAAAATAACATAACGTCCGGCTTCGTATTCTTTTGGCAAAACCTTTAAAATATTTTCAATATTTCCCCAGATTAAAACAAATAATGCCATACCAATAGTTAACAAACTTGTAGTGCTTTTCGAATAAATATCTTTTATATTATCCCATTCGTTTTTTTTAATTGATTCGGCAATTAAAGTACTAGAAATTCTTATTAAAGACCGCCCAGGCAATAATATTACAGATCCAAAAAAGTAAACAGTAGAATAAATTCCTGTAGCACTTAAGTCGCAATAATAGTTCACTAAATATCTATCTAATTGCAAGACGGCTAAACCACTAAATCCAGATATTAGTCCAAACATTGCAACTGAAAATACTTCTTTTGAAAATTTTTTAGTAAAAATTTCAAAAGAGGGCTTTAAAGAAAATTGCTTTTTATAAATTAGTAAAACGCATATTAAAATTACTGGAACTGCGTATGAAATTGTGTAGATAAGAATAAATTGATGAAAGTTGATAAATTTAAACCAAAATAGAACTATAGTAACCAAGTTAATTAGTCGTAAAAGTAGTTCTTTAACAAATAAACCAAAAGAAGCATTGAAAAGTAAGCGGTTATATGTGTCAATTATATAATAAAATATTGTAATAAAAATAAAAGGAAGAAGTAGATAAACATACTCGGCAAAAAGTGGAGATTTTTCAATATTTGATTCAACTATTTGTGTTTTTGTAAAATAATATATAATTGAGGTTAAAATAAATCCAAGGCTACCGACAGCTATAGCAAAAAACACGAATCCATTATTAGCTTTCTTTTCGTCTCGAAAATAAGGAAATTGCCTAATAGTAACATTTACCATACCTAAGCTTCCTAATTGTCCGAAAATTGTTGATAAGGCTACTAATAAGTTTGTTAAGCCGATTTGGTCGGTATTAAAAATTTGAGGCATTATTATGGCAACATTTATAAAGCCTATAAATGCTCCTAAATATGAATATATAGAGCCTTTAATGGTTTGTCTTGCAATTATTCCCATTTTAATATAATAGCTTTTCCTTATTTTTAATTTTTAACAAATCTAATTGAAAAATTGCAGAAATAGATTTTATTGCTTTTAAATCTAAAATTATTTTATCAATGAACTCATTGTTATCGTTATCGAAAATTTGAAGAAAATAATCTATGTTTTTCAATTCTTCGATTATAAATCCAACATTTGTCTTATTAACAATTAGTCTAATGCTATACGAAAGGTTTGTTGGGCTACATAAATACGAAACAAATTTTTGAAACTCATTAAATCTATTATCTTGAATATCAACATCTTTTTGTCTGATAAATTCTGATTTGAAAATTTTTTCTAAAAGCCACGAAAGTTTGTAATCATCTTCATAAGAGCTTAGCCCTATAAGTATAAAATTATATTCAGCATTATATTTTATTTTTTTCACTTTCATATTTGCAAATTTAAGAAAATATGTTGACTTTTTATTGTGAATAAATAGATTTGTAAAAAATGTTTAATAAGTTTTGTTTGTTGTAGTAAATAATACAAACTATGAAGTTGTTAAAAATTACTATAGTCTTAGATAGTCTAATTTTTTCAAGGCTTGTCTCGAAGCAATTTGTTCGGCTTCTTTTTTTGTCCATGCTTTACCTTCGCTTAAATATTTTCCGTCGAGACTAAGTTCGCATAGGAAATGATAATTTCCTTCATTTTCTTCGCAGTTCTCGAAAGTATTATAGCAAATGTTAAGTTTAAATTTTTGAATTAATTGTAAAAGTTTAGATTTATAATCAGTATTTTGGTGCATTAAATTAATCAAATCAAGGTTATTTACTATAATTTTGATTACGAACTTTTTAGCAAATTTATAACCTCTATCAAAATAAATTGCTGCCACTAATGCCTCAAATGTATTGCCCCGTAAGTGTTTTATAACATTTCCGTTATAACTTTTGTAAGAGATAAATTTATCTATTTCAAGTTTTTCGGCTAATGAGTTTAAAGACTTTCTATTAACAATATTTGCTCTTAGAACAGATAATTTACCTTCTTTAGCTTTTGGGAATTTTGTGTATAATAAATCAGAAACGATAAGTCCTATGACAGCATCTCCAACAAACTCTAACCTTTCGTTGTCGTTAAAATATAATTTTTCATTTATATTTGCAGAAGAATGTCGGAATGCAGTTTTATAAAGGTTTATTTTACGTGGTCTGAACCCAAATAATTTTTTTAAGTTATTGGCAAAAGTTTTTTCTTCACGGCTCAATTTTTTGAAAAGGAAGAAATACATTTAAACTTATTCGGCTTTTTTAAAGATAACACAAGTATTATGTCCTCCAAAACCGAAAGTATTGCTCATAGAATAATTAACAGTTCTAGGTTGAGCTTTGTGTAATGTAAGATTAAATCTTGGGTCTATATTTTCGTCGGCTTTTTGGTGGTTTAGGGTTGGCGGAATAATTTGGTCAACGATAGCCATAATAGCGAAAGAGGCTTCCATTGCGCCAGCGGCACCGAGTAAGTGTCCTACTATTGATTTTGTAGAGCTAATATTAAGTTTAAAAGCGTGGTCTCCGAAGATTTGATGAACAGCTTTAAGCTCTGCAATATCTCCGAGAGGAGTTGCGGTTCCGTGAACGTTGATATAATCTATGCTTTCAGGATTAAGTTTGGCATCAGCTAATGCATTTTTCATAACTAAAGCAGCTCCAAGTCCTTCGGGGTGAGGTGCTGTTAAATGATGTGCGTCAGCAGAAAGACCAACTCCAACAATTTCGGCATAAATTTTTGCGCCACGAGCTTTGGCGTGTTCGTATTCTTCGAGAATAAGACCAGAGCCACCTTCGCCCATTACAAAACCATCGCGTGTAGCACAAAACGGGCGAGATGCTGTTTTGTATTCATCATTATTGAAAGATATTGCCATCATAGATTGAAAACCGCCCATGCCAATTTCATTAATAGATGCTTCGCTACCACCTGTTACCATATAATCAGCCATGCCGAGCCTGATTAGATTATAAGAGTCGATAATAGCATTAGAAGACGAAGCACAAGCTGAAACGGTGCAATAATTAGGACCCATAAGCCCGTGTTTCATTGAAATATGACCTGCGGCAATATCGGAAATAATTTTTGGAATGAAAAAAGGGCTAAATCGAGGGTAATAATTACCCTCGATATACCCTTTTACTTCTTGATAAAACGTTTCGACGCCCCCAATACCCGAAGACCAGATAACACCAGCACGAGATCTATCAATAGATTCTAGATTTATGCCACTGTCTTTTATTGCCTCTTCAGAAGCAATCATCGCAAATTGCGTGAATCTGTCGATTTTTTTTACTTCTTTTCTGTCGAAATATTGAAGCGGGTCGTAATTTTTTACTTCGCAGGCAAATTTTGTTTTAAAATTCGTAGTATCGTACAATGTAATCAAGTCAATGCCACAAACACCGTTAATAACATTTTTCCACGTCTCTTGTGCATTTTGCCCGACAGGAGAAATAGTCCCTATCCCGGTAACAACAACTCTTTTTAAAGTCATACTCGAATTTTTTAGATAATCAAAAATTACTTTGCGTGAGCTTCCATGTAGCTAATAGCGTCGCCAACTGTGCCGATTTTTTCTGCATCCTGGTCTGAAATAGAAATCTCGAATTCTTTTTCAAATTCCATGATAAGTTCAACTGTATCCAAAGAATCTGCACCTAAATCATTGGTGAAGCTTGCTTCTGGAGTTACTTCTGATTCGTCAACACCTAGTTTATCAACGATAATGCTTTTTACTCTTGATGTAATGTCTGACATAATTAATAATTTAAGATTAATAAATTAATTACTTTTGTAACTGCAAAGAAACAAAAATCATTTTGTTCAGTCAAACATTTTGACACTTTTTTTATTAACATTTATCTTAATATGCTGTAATACAGTAATATAAATATGTTTATTTGATACTAATATGAGTAATATAACAAATTTAGCCCTATTTGCCTCAGGTTCAGGCACTAACGTTGAAAATATCGCAAATTATTTTGCTAAAAATAACAATATAAAAATTTCATGTATCCTTTGCAATAAGCCCGATGCAATGGTGATTGAGAGAGCTAAGCGACTAAACATCGATTTATTGATATTCAACAGGTCGAATTTCCAAAAAAATGGTGCTGTCGAAGACTTTTTAAACGCAAAAAACGTCAATTTTATCATCCTCGCCGGATTTTTATGGTTAATTCCTGAATGGCTTATCGAAAAATTCAATAAAAAAATCATTAATATACACCCAGCATTATTGCCAAAATATGGCGGAAAGGGTATGTTTGGCGAAAATGTTCATAAAGCCGTTTTCGAAAATAATGAAAAAGAAAGTGGAATTAGCATACATTTTGTAAATAAAAATTATGATGAGGGGGATATTATTTTTCAAGCTAAAACATTAATTCAATCTTATGACACTGCTGAAAGTATCGCAAAAAAAGTGCATGAACTCGAATATAAATATTATCCCCAGATAATTGAAAAAATAATATTAAATTTGTAATTTGAAATTTTAATAAAATGAATCATTTTTTTCAGAATCTTTTTTCTTTTTTTATACTTATTATTATAAGTCTTTTTTCGTTTGGACAAATTCCTAACGGATATTACGATAGTGCACAAGGATTAACAGGCGAAGATTTGCGTGCCGAGTTACACAATATTATTGATGGACATACTATTATTTCTTACAATGGTCTATGGAACGCTTATCCGAATACCGACAAAAGAGAAGATGGTAAAGTTTGGGATATTTATTCAAATTGTAATTTTACATTTGTTAGCGACCAATGTGGTAATTATTCTAATATATGCGACTGTTACAATCGCGAACATACTGTCCCAAAGAGTTGGTTTAATTCTGCCTCGCCAATGTATTCTGACCTTTTTCACTTACTCCCAACAGACGGTAAGGTTAACGGATATAGGTCAAATTTCCCTTACGGGGAATGCACTGGGGGAACAGTTTATGGAACCGGGAAACTCGGAAACTCAAGCTTCCAGGGATATAATAATAAAGTTTTTGAACCTGCCGATGAATACAAAGGTGATGTTGCAAGAATATATTTTTACATGGCAACAAGATATATGGATAAAATCAATTCTTGGAATAGTGATGCTTTTAGTGGCAATAATTTGTCATCTTGGACTATAAATTTAATGTTAAAGTGGCATAGACAAGACCCAGTCTCCCAAAAAGAAATTGATAGAAATGAAGCTGTTTTTTCCTACCAACATAACCGCAATCCTTTTGTCGACAACCCCGAATGGGCTGATATGATTTGGGACCCTAATTATGTGTATAGCACCTTTTTGTACTCGAAAGTTTATTTTGATGTTTTCCCAAATCCTGCAAATGGATTTATTAATATTTCTTACACTTTAAATATTACTAATGATTATACCATTATTATTTATGACAATACAGGGCGAATAATTAAAACAGTAACACCAAACTCTAATAAAGATGTCGTTGATATTAATCATATTTCTGCTGGGTCGTATTTTATTAAATTAGAATCTAAGGAACAATCTTACACAAGGCAGTTTATAATCGCAAAATAAATTTAATAATTTATTTTTCTCAGGCAACGTTTTTTAGATTATATTTGTCTATAGTATAGTATAAATTGGGCAAATATGAAAAAAATAAATTTATTCATTGTTTTAGTTAGTTTATTTATAAACTTTGAAGCTCCAGCTCAAAATTGGACACAAATTATTAAAGCTTGTGCAAACGACAGAAGCGAATTAAGTTATTATGGCTATTCTGTTGACATTTACGGCGATTACGCAGTAGTTGGCTCTCCTTATGATAAATATGCTGAGGAGGGGAGTAGTCCTTATACAAATGCTGGGTCGGCTTATATTTTAAAAAAAATCAATAATGAATGGGTAGAAATTCAAAAAATTTATGCAAACGACAGAGCATCTAACGATAGGTTTGGTAATTCAGTAGCTATTTGGGGAAATTATATTGTGGTAGGGGCTGAAGCAAAAATATTAGCACCACTTGTAAATGTTGGGGCGGTTTATATTTTTGAAAACATTGATGATACTTGGCAATTCAAACAAAAATTAAATATGCCAGACCCAATAATACACTCCTCGTTTGGCTGCTCTGTTGCTGTTGAAAACGACAATATCATTGTTGGGGCTTATTCAAAATATTTAATAAATGTAGTTGGCGACACAATGCATAATGTGGGAGCTGCATATACTTTTAAAAACATTAATAATACTTGGACTTTTAAACAAACAATAATTCCAAACGATTATGTTTCAGGCGATTATTTCGGATATTCTGTTGCCTTATCAGGTGATTATTTTATTGCAGGCTCTTATGGGCATGGATATGACAGTAATGGGGCAAATTTAGAATTTGACGCAGGTGCTGTTTATGTTTACAAAAACATAGCAGACTCTTGGGTTCAAACTCAAAAAATTGTTGCTGATGATAGGCAAGAAGACAACTTTTTTGGTTATTCGCTTGATATTCAAAATGATTATATGGTCGTTGGTGCTGTATTCGACAAAAGAGATTCGGAAGGAAACAATATTTACGACAACTCTGGTTCGGCTTATGTTTTTAAAAACAATAGTGGTACTTGGATACAAGTGAAAAAACTTTTAGCTCCTTTTCAAGTTAGCTATGATGAGTTTGGAAGTGATGTTAGTATTTATGACGATAATATTGCAATATCTTCCTTTAAACATGATTACGATTTAAATAATGAAAACCTTATTTTTAATTCTGGAGCTGTATATATGTTTAAAAATGTGTCTAATGATTGGATATTAGCTCAAAAAATTGTACCGAACGAAAGATATTCTTCCGACCAATTTGGAAAATCAATTTCAATTTTTGAAAATGATATTTTAATAGGTGTAAACATGCATGATTATAATGCAAATGGCGAGGAATCAATGGAAAGCGCAGGAGCTACATATTTCTTTTACAATACATCAGAAATGCAAGTTTTTAAAAATGAGATATATATTGCAAATGGAGAAACTTTTGATTTTGGCGAAGTTTTATATGGTGAATCTGGTACTGTAGTGGAATTTAAAATTACTAACTCTGGAGGTTTAGCTCTTACTCTTACTAATAATCCTATTATAGAATTAATTGACAACAGCAATTCTTTTGTTTTAAACCAAAGCTCTACAAATAATTTCTTAATGCCCTCTGATGATACATATTTTACCATTCAATTCATACCAACATTTTATGGTAACTTTTCAGCACAATTAATTATTGAAAATGACCAGTTTTTTAATAATCCATATATTATAAATATTACAGGAATTGGAGGGAAAAATGCTCAGAACATAACAAACTTCGATAATTTAGATGAAAAAACTTATGGTGATGCTAATTTTCAAATTTCTGCAAGCGCAAGCTCTGGACTTAGTGTTGTTTTTAGTAGCTCCGATCCAAATATTGCTAGTTGTAATGGAGAAAACGGCAGTATAATAAGTATTCATAATGCAGGAGAATGTCAAATTTTTGCTAATCAGATAGGGGACTACGCATATTATCCTGCCACGCAAGTTGCTAGAACACTTACCGTTAACAAAAAGTCTATTAATGTTAGCGCCGAAGAAAACAATAAATACTTTGGAAACAGCGATCCAGAACTAAGTTATAGCTTTAGTCCGCAACTTATTGGAAGCGACAGCTTTTCGGGGCAACTAACAAGAGAATCAGGTGAAAATGTTGGATTATATACAATTAATCAAGGAAGTTTGAGTTTAAGCAATAATTATAATTTAATTTATAATTCAAATAGTTTCGAAATTTTAAAACGCCCCATTACTGTAATTGCAAGTGCTGGGCAAACAAAAGTCTATACTGGACCTGATCCAACCCCTTTTACTTATACTTATAGTGGTGGATTAATTGGTAACGATCATTTCACAGGTTTTTTAAGTCGAGAAGTGGGTGAAGAAGTTGGCGAATATAACATTCTTCAAAATAACCTTACTCTAACTAATAATTATCAAATAAATTTTGTATCCGATGTATTTACAATTACACCCAAACAAATTACCATAACAGCTACATCAGGGCAAGGTAAAAGCTATGGGCAAGATGACCCTGCAATTTATTATTATACATCAAGTGAAATTTTAAATTATGGGAATAGCCTGTCTGGATATTTAACTCGTGAGCCAGGCGAAAATGTTGGCGAATATGCTATTAATATTGGAACTTTGAGTATTACGCCAAATTATACTTTCATTTATCAACCAAGCAACTTTATTATTACACCAAAAAGTATAGATGTTAAAGCTAATTTAAATCAGTCAAAATTTTATGGAGATACTGACCCTGAACTTTCTTATTATACTGTTGGAAGTTTACTTTCTGGCGATTCTTTTACAGGAGCTTTGTCGCGAACCCAAGGCGAAAATGTTGGATTATATGCAATTAATTTAGGCGATTTAAGTGCTGGAAGTAATTATTCTATTAATTTCACTTCTCAAAATTTCGAGATTAAAACTAAAACAATAGCAATATTCCCTGATGATGGACAATTTAAAATTTATGGAAATCCTGACCCTGTATTTACTTTTACTTGTGACCCTCCTATTGCTAGTTGGGATAGTTTTGCAGGAGCATTAAGTAGAGAAGTCGGAGAAATTCCTGGAACTTATCTCTTTACCATAGGTTCACTTGCTTTGAATTCAAATTATAATATTTGGTTTATGACTCAGAATATCGAATTTACAATTCTCCAACGTGATATTGTTGTTACAATTAATCCTAATCAACATAAAACTTATGGACAACCTGACCCTGTGTTAACATATACATATTCGGGAGAGCTTGTTGGTTACGATACTTTTTCAGGTTTTCTTACTCGCCAAGCAGGCGAAAATGTTGGACAATATCAAATTTATTATAATAATCTTCAAATAAATGCAAATTATAATATAAGTTATGTTGGCAACACTTTTGAAATTCTTCAAAAAGAAATTACTGTAATTGCTGATGCTGCTAGTAAAACTTATGGCTATTCCGACCCATACGAATTAACTTATTCTGCATCGTCAGAATTATGTTTTTACGATTCTTTTGTTGGAAACCTTATTAGGCAAGCTGGAAATAATGTTGGAATTTATGAAATAACTCAAGGAAGTTTGGCTTTATCTTCAAATTATATTTTATATTATATCCCTGCCGATTTTGAAATTTTACCACGAAACATTACCGTTAAAGCAGACGAAGGGCAATCTAAACTTTATGGTGAAGCAGACCCGCCTCAATACACATACACAATTATATTGGGTAGTACAATGTATGGAGACCACTTTTCTGGTCAACTTGGAAGAGAACCTGGTGAAAATGCAGGTGAATATCCAATTGTGAAGAATAGTTTAAGTTTAGGAACAAATTATAATATTATTTTTCAGTCTGCAATGTTTAATATTTTCCCAAGAAATTTAACTATAGTCGTTGATCAAGGACAATCAAAAATTTATGGAGAAGAAGACCCCGAATTTACTTATTCTGTTCAAGGACAAGGTGCAGGCATGGCTACATTTTCAGGGCAACTTGAAAGAGACCCCGGCGAAAATGTTGGACAATATGCAATTAATATAGGAAGTTTGGAGGCTGGAATTAATTTTAGTTTTAATTTCTCGCCGGCAAATTTTAAAATCTTAAAAGCAAGTCCTGAATTATACTGGGAAAATCCTGATGATATATTTACTAATCAAGCTCTTAGCGAAACCCAACTTAACGCAAGTGCTAATACAGGCGGAAGTTTTGAATATAATCCAAATTTTGGGACATATCTTCAAGAAGGTGAAAATCAAGAACTTCATGTCTTGTTTACTCCTAACGATAACTTAAATTACAATCAAGCAGAGAAAACTGTATTCATTAATGTTTTGCTTTGGACAGGTATAACAGAAGATGCTGATATTGAGCTTTTGACATATCCAAACCCGACAGACGGTTTGATATATTTTAAAATAGAAAATTTAGAAAATTTTAATTTACGTGTTTTTGATTCAAGCTTAA
>CAYRQZ010000038.1:0-7028 GCA_964426585.1 uncultured Bacteroidales bacterium
ACAATTCCAACTTGTCCGTTTGGAAATTTTCTGATATTAGAATATATAGTATTTGGTTCGGGAATAAATCCTAGGTGCAAAAACTCATAAATAGCGAAATTATTGATTTGTTTTTTTTCGTTAATATACTTTACTTGTAGTAAAGATTTAATCTCTGATGCAAATGCAAAGTTAGTACCGTCCCAATAATAATATAAAGGTTTTATTCCAACTCTATCTCTAAAAATATAAAGGATTTGGTCTTGTTTATCATAAATTCCGATAGAAAACATTCCATTTAATTTGTTAATAAATGTTATTCCCCATTCGGCAAAAGCTTCAATAATAACTTCTGTGTCGGTATTAGTTTTTAGCTCTATATTCAAATCGTTTGCAATTTCTTTAAAATTGTAAACTTCGCCATTATAAACGCAAATATATCTCATAAAATGGGATTCCATAGGTTGGTTTGCGTCATCGGAAAGGTCAAGAATACTGAGTCTTTGATGTCCGAGACCTAAGTTTTCGGTATAAAAACTGCCTTTAGCGTCTGGTCCTCTATGAACCAAACAAGCTGTCATAAGGTCGAGTTCATCCTTACTTACAAAGTTTGGGTTATCTTTAGAATAAAAACCTGTTATTCCACACATTTTATCAAAATAAAAAGCAAATTTAATTTATTATTTTAACCTAGTTCAATATATTTTAAAATATTATATCATTTTACGTGGATCTACTATATTATCGAAGTCTTTTTCTGAAATACTTTTAATTTCCATTGCCGATTCTTTGAGGCTAATGTTCTTTAAATGAGCATTTTTAGCAATTTCGGCAGCTTTATCATAACCTATTGCGGTATTTAAGGCGGTAACTGTCATTAAAGAGCTTTCGAGATAATGTTTTGCTTGTTTTGTATTAATTTCAATTCCTGAAACACAATTTAATAAAAAAGATTCAGAAGCTTGAGCAAGAAGATTTGCTGATTCTAAAAAGTTTTTAATCATTACGGGTTTAAATACATTAAGTTCGAAATGTCCGTTCATTGCTGAGTTTGTAATACATAGGTCGTTTCCAATTATTTGTGAACAAACCATTGTAATAGCTTCAATTTGTGTTGGGTTAATTTTTCCTGGCATAATAGACGAGCCTGGTTCATTTTCGGGAATAAAAATTTCATTTAATCCACAACGCGGTCCACTAGCCATTAATCTTAAATCGTTTGCAATTTTGTTTATTACAACAGCTATTTGCTTTAATGCCGAATGAGTTTCTACAATAGCGTCATTAGCAGCTAAAGCCTCGAATTTATTTGGTGCAGTTTTGAACTCAATTTTTGAATATTCTGAAACAAATTTACACACAGTTTTTCCAAAATTTTTGGGCGCATTTAAGCCAGTTCCGACTGCGGTTCCGCCAATTGCTAATTCTGAAAGGTGGTCTAAAGAATTTTCTAAAGTTTTTATTCCATATTCAAGTTGTGCTACGTATCCCGAAAACTCTTGTCCAAAACTTATTGGAGTTGCGTCCATCATGTGAGTTCTACCGGTTTTAATTATGTCGGCAAATTTTTTGGAAAGTATATAAAATCCTTGTTTAAGATTTATAATTGCTGGAAGAGTTTTAGTAATAATTAAAGTTTTTGCAGCAATATTCATAGCCGATGGAAAAGTGTCGTTTGAAGACTGACTTTTATTGACGTCGTCGTTTGGATGAAGAGTTTTTTTCTCGTCTGTGAGTTTTCCACCCGCAAAAATATGAGCACGGTTTGCAATAACTTCATTCAAATTCATATTTGTTTGCGTTCCTGAGCCTGTTTGAAAAACGACAAGTGGAAAATGTTCATTTAATTTTCCTTCACAAATTTCATTACAAACTTCTGAAATGGCATTAGCTTTTTCTTGTGTTAAAATTCCATGTTCCATATTTGCCATAGCACATGATTTTTTTAAAATAGCCATTGCCTGAATAATTTCTATAGGCATTTTTTGCCCAATTTTAAAATTTTGTAATGAACGTTGAGTTTGGGCGCCCCAATATTTGTCGGCTTCGACTTCCACAAAGCCCATGCTGTCTTTTTCTTTTCTGTATTTCATGTTTAATCATTTAAAAAGTTAATAATTTTACTTGCCACTTCTTTTGGGTTTTCAAAATGAAGCCAATGTCCTGTATTATTTATTACTTCGATTTTTGAGTTTGGGAAAATAAATTCAATAAGTTTTGTGTCCTGTTCTGTTAAATAATTTGAAAGTTCTCCTTTAAGAAAAAGTGTAGGTATTAAAATTTTATTATCTATAAAGTTGTCTGGGTCAAGTCCTTTCATAATTTCTGGGAGATTGTCTGAAATAGCTTTAAGATTAAGTTTCCAAGACATTTGCCCGTCTTTCTTTATGAGATTTTTCAAAACAATATTTTTAATATTTTCATCATAATCACTTAAAATTGAGGCAATTTCGCGATAAGATTTATATTTTTCGGGTTGTAAATTAAGCATCATTGAAATTAAATTCAGATGGAAATTAACATTAGGGACATGTTGCATTAGGTTAGAATAATCTCGTGGGGAAATATCAGCGATAATAAGTTTATTCAAATAGTTTGGATATTTTTCGGCAAAAAACATAGCAGTTTTTCCTCCCATCGAATGTCCTAGTAAATTAAAATTTTTGAGGTTTATCGAGTCAGCCCAATTTTTGACATCAAGAGCAAGTTCGGGATAGGTGTGGGAGTGATGATGAAAAGAATCGCCGTGATTTCTAAGGTCTGGCAAAAAGATATTATAATTATTGCTTAGAAAATTAGCAACTCTGGTCCAACTTTCTCCACTACCATAAAGCCCGTGAAGAATGACTAATTCATTATTTTTGTTGTTGTCAAATTTTCTATAGTTTAAAATCATTTTATTAGAAAGCAGCACTAAATTGGTTTAGAAATCTTATGTCGTTTTCAAAAAATAGTCTTAAATCTTTGATTCCATATTTTAGCATAGTAATTCTTTCTATTCCCATTCCGAATGCGAAACCAGACCATATTTTTGGGTCTATTCCAGTTGCCGACAGTACGTTTGGGTCTACCATTCCGCAGCCTAAAATTTCTAGCCAGCCTGTAAATTTACAAACATTACAGCCTTTTCCTCCACAAAGTGTGCAGCTTAGGTCAACTTCTGCAGAAGGTTCTGTAAATGGGAAATATGAAGGTCTAAGTCTTATTTTTGTACTTTCGCCAAACATTTCTTTTGCAAAAAAGTTTAAAGTTTGTTTTAGGTCAGCGAAAGAAACATTTTTGTCAATATACAATCCTTCTACTTGGTGGAATAAGCAGTGTGCACGAGCTGATATTGCTTCGTTTCTATAGACTCTACCGGGTGATAAACTTCGGATAGGTGGTTTTAGTTCTGACATTTCGTGAGCTTGAACCGATGAGGTATGAGTGCGAAGAAGCACGTTCATGTCTGGCGAAATAAAGAAAGTATCTTGCATATCGCGTGCCGGGTGATTTTCGGGAAAATTTAATAAAGCAAAATTATGATTGTCGTCTTCAATTTCTGGTCCGTCAGAAACAGAAAAGCCAAGTTTAGCAAAAATTTCTACAATTTCGTTGTGAATAACAGAAAGCGGGTGCCTTGCCCCAAGTCGTATAGGGTCGCCGGGGCGGCTTAAATCTATATCCATTTTACCGGAATTATTTACAAAAAGCTGTTCTTTAAGTTTATTGAGTTTTTCGGAAGCAGTTTGTTTTAAAATATTAATTTTAGCTCCAATTTCTTTTTTTTCGTTACTTGGTACAGAGCGAAAATCATCGAATAGAACAGATATTTTGCCTTTTTTTGATAAATATTCTATTCTAAATTTTTCTATTTCCTCAATATTTTTTGGGTTAAATTTTTGAATTTCGGTTTGTAATTTATTAATTCTCTCAATCATTTTTATAAATTTTGTTGGTAAAAATAAAAAATATTAAAACTTAAAAAAATTATTTATCTCTAAAAACTAAAACAATTGGTACTCCTTTAAAATTGAAATTTTCTCTCAATTTATTTTCGAGGTATCTTTTGTACGGTTCTTTTATATATTGAGGTAAATTTGCAAAAAAGGCAAAAACTGGAGTTGGAGTAGGAAGTTGAGTAATGTATTTAATTTTAATATATTTTCCTTTGTTAGTAGGTGGTTTAAAGGCATCAATAGCTTCGAGCATTACTTCATTTAACTTAGCTGTAGGTATTCGTTGTTTACGATTGTTATAAACGTCCATTGCTATTTCGATAACTTTGTGTATTCTCTGTTTTGTTAAAGCTGAAATAAATATTATTGGAATGTCGTTAAAAGGCGAAATTTTTTGCATAATAGCTTTTTGATAATCTTTTAATGTATTTGTTGATTTTTCGACTAAATCCCATTTATTTACCAATATAACTGCTCCTTTTTTATTTTTTCTTATCAGATTTAAAATATTTTGGTCTTGTGCTTCGAAACCTAATGTTGCGTCTATCATTAACAGGCAGACGTCTGAATTTTCTATTGCTCTGATAGCTCGCATTACTGAGTAAAACTCTAAATCTTCGTTAACTTTTGTTTTTTTTCTAACTCCGGCAGTATCAACGAGCATAAAATCGTATCCGAACTTATTATATCTTGTATTTATTGAATCTCTAGTAGTTCCTGCAATGTTTGTTACAATATTTCTTTCTTCACCAATGAGAACGTTTGTTAAAGAAGATTTTCCTACATTTGGTCTTCCAACAATAGTAATTTTTGGTAGTTCTTCAATTTCGGCGTCAGGAACTTGTGGTAGATTTTCAACGATTTTATCAAGAAGTTCTCCTGTACCGAGTCCATTTATAGCAGAAATTGGATAAATTTCACCAAGTCCGAGGTTATAAAACTCGTAAGTTTCATTAATTCTGGAGTTTATGTCAACTTTATTTGTTGCAAGCAGCACAGTTTTTTTTGATTTTCTTAACATTTCAGCAACACTAATATCCAAATCTGTCAATCCGGCTAAAACGTCAACTAAAAAAACAATTACATCTGCTTCTTCAATTGCAATAAGGACTTGTTTAGTGATTTCTTTTTCAAAAATATCGACAGCGTTTTCTACATATCCGCCAGTATCAATGACTGAAAAAGTTTTTCCGTTCCAGAAGCAGTGTCCATAAAGCCTATCTCTGGTAACTCCACTAATGTCGTCAACAATAGCTTCGCGGCGTTCGATTAAGCGGTTAAATAATGTTGACTTTCCAACATTAGGTCGTCCAACTATTGCAACAATATTTCCCATAAATTATTTTTTTGCAAATATATTAAAATTAACTTGCATTGACGTTTTAGAAAAGTAAGAATTATATTATAAAATGATTTTAAAATTATTATTTTTGAAAATAATTTCAAATTAATAGAATGATTTCTTTTCCAAATAGTAAGATAAATATAGGATTAAATATTTTATCAAAGCGAGATGATGGCTATCATAATATTGAGACAGTGTTTTATCCGATACCTTATAAGGATATTTTAGAAATTATTCCCTCTGAGAGATTTGAATTAATAAATTTGGGAAATAAAATTGATTGTAAACTTGAGGCTAATTTATGTTTTAAGGCTTACGACATTTTAAAAGCTGATTATGAGTTAAGTCCTATAAAAATAATTTTATACAAAAATGTTGTTTTTGGTTCTGGTTTAGGTTCTGCGTCTTCTGATGCCGCAAGCACTTTAATATTGTTAAATAAAATGTTTCAATTAGATTTGAACGAGGAAGCTTTGTTATATTATGCTTCAAAATTAGGGGCTGATTGCTCATTTTTTATTAAAAATAAACCTGTTTTTGCAAGTGGTATCGGTAATTTATTTAAAGATATTAAATTAAGTTTAAGCGGTAAATATTTAATTTTATGTTTACCTTATATTCGTGTAAATACAGCAAATGCTTACAAGAATTGTGTTCCACACTTATGTGAAAAAAGTTTAAAAAATTTTATACAAGATATAGCAATAGAAGAATGGAAGAATTATATTAGTAATGATTTTGAAGGTATTGTTTTTAAAGAATTTCCTGTTTTGGAGGATATAAAGCAAGAGATGTATTCAAAAGGAGCAATTTATAGTCAAATGTCAGGCAGTGGTTCGTCTATTTATGGGATATTTGATTCATTGCCTGATATAAATTTTCAATTTTGTGGGCGAGTAAAATATTTTAAATTTGAGTAAAAATATTTAATTTAAATTATTTTTATATATTTGAACAGATAAGTATTGTTGTTAAATTATTTCATTTTATAAAAAATGAAAGTATTAATTTTAATTATTGGATATGACAAACGAAAAACGGGACAGCTTTTCAAATAAGTTTGGAGTTATAGCCGCAGCTGCAGGTTCTGCTGTTGGTTTAGGCAATATTTGGCGTTTTCCTTATATAACTGGTGAAAATGGGGGAGGAGCCTTTTTATTAATTTATTTATTTTTCGTTCTTGTAATTGGTATTCCTGTTATGATGTCGGAGTTTGTTATAGGACGAAAATCACAATCAAACGCTTTAGGATCGTTTCGGAAATTAGCCCCTAATACTCCATGGTGGTTGATTGGTATGATGGGAATTGTTGCTGCTTTTGTAATTTTATCATTTTATAGCACAGTTTCGGGTTGGACCTTAGAATATATTTATCAGGCAATACGAGGCTCGTTTGCTGGTAAAAGCCAAACACAATTTAGTGAAGATTTTAAGAACTTTACAACAGGTTCGTTTAGGCCAATTTTGTGGCAAATAATTGTTATGGCTTTAACGGCGGTTATTGTATTTCGAGGTATTCAAAAAGGAATTGAAAAAGCTACAAAAATAATGATGCCTTTATTATTGTTATTGATAATAGTAGTTTGTGTTCGAAGTATTACTTTACCGGGTAGTTCAGCTGGTTTAAAGTTTTTATTTTATCCTGATTTTAGTAAAATTACTTTTAAGGCAGTATTAATGGCTTTGGGTCAGGCAGCATTTTCGTTAAGCATTGGTATGGGGGCATTAATTACTTATGGTTCATATATTCGTAAAGATACGCCATT
>CAYRQZ010000038.1:7128-20742 GCA_964426585.1 uncultured Bacteroidales bacterium
ACCTTGCTAATTATGTTTCGGCTAATGTTTTATTAACTTTTGGTGCTTTGTTTATTGTAATTTTTACAGGCTGGTATTTAGGACGTTCAAAATTTATTGAAGAAAGTAGTTTGTCTTGTAAAGTCAATCCTATAATTTTAAGAATAATTGTTTTTATTATAAAATGGATAGCACCGATAGCAATAGGTGCCATTGCCATAGGCGTATTTTTAATTGAAGATTTAACATAAACTTTATGGAATTATTTAATGAAATTTTAAAAACTTATAATGAATACGTTGGTGGCTATGCAATTTTGTTAGTATTAATACCTACAGGTTTATTTTTCACCTTTTATTTAAAAGCTCTTCAAGTATCAAAATTTGGTCATGCCTTAGGCATAGTTTCTGGCAAGTATTCTTCAAAAAGGACAAAAGGAGATGTTTCTTCGTTTAAAGCTTTAACAACAGCTTTGTCGGCTACTGTTGGAACGGGAAATATTGTTGGAGTTGCTTTAGCTATACATTATGGAGGACCTGGTGCTGTTTTTTGGCTTTGGATAGTTGGTTTTCTCGGCATGATGATAAAATTAGTAGAATGCACTTTGGCACAAAAATATAGAATTACAAATTCGGATGGGTCTGTTTCGGGCGGTCCGATGTATTACATGGAGTATGGATTAAAAGATAAACTTGGAAAATTTTCTAAGTATTTAGCTGTTGTTTTTGCATTTGCTGCCGTTCTTTGTTCTTTTGGAACAGGTAATCTCGCACAGGCAAATTCCATAGCTGATTCTATTCAATCGAGCTATAATATTCCTGAATATGTAACAGGTATCGTAATAGCTTTATTAGTGTTGTTGATTATTTTAGGTGGTTTAAAACGAATTGCTGAAGTAACAGTTAGGTTGGTTCCTATCATGGCTGTTTTTTATTTTATTTCTTCAATTTTAGTATTAATTGTTTTCTATAAAGCTTTACCTGGTGTTTTTAGGTTGATTGTTGTAGATGCATTCACAGGTACTGCTGCAACAGGAGGCTTTTTAGGTTCATCTTTTATTATGACAATGACTTGGGGAGTTAAACGAGGCTTGTTTTCAAATGAAGCTGGGCAAGGTTCGGCTCCTATGGCGCATGCAGCCGCAAAAACCGAACATCCTTTACAAGAAGGACTTGTAGCCTCATTAGAGCCTTTGGTCGATACAATTATTATTTGTTCACTTACAGCTTTAGTTATATTGGTTACAGGAGCTTGGACAGTTAGTGATTCAGCAGGTGTTAATATGACTATTCTTGGTTTTGAAAGAGGTTTTAGCCATTTGGGATTGAGTTGGCTTGCTAAACATATTATTACTATTGGTCTGTTTTTATTTGCTTTTTCAACTATAATTGCCTGGGCATATTATGGTTCTCGTGCTGTCCAATATTTATGGGGCGATAAAGCTATTAAACCTTATTACTTCGTTTTTGGTATAGTAGTTTTTCTTGGTTGTGTATGGGGGCTTGAATTGGTTTGGAATTTTGTTGATACTGTTATTTCTTTTATGACTATTCCTAATTTATTAGCCATTCTTTTGTTAGCTCCAGTAATGAAAAAGGAGGTTAAAACTTATTTTAAATATGTTAAAAGTTTGAAGAATGAAAAGGTTTTTTAAAAATTTTTTAAAAGAGTATTTTAATTTTTCGAAAAGAGAGAGAAACGGAATTTTTGTTATTTTGCTTATTCTTACTTGCATTATTGTTGCAAGAGTTTATGTTAACAATTTTCAAGAACAACAAATTTCAGATTTTTCAAAATTTGATAAAGAAGTAAATGAATTTTTGGCTTATTCTTTGCCTGATTTAGAAAGTGGTCAACGTTTTTCTTTTGACCCTAATACTGTTTCGTGTGATGAATTACTTTATATGGGTTTGTCAAAAAAAACTGTTGATGGAATTATTGCCTATCGTGAAAAAGGGTATAAGTTTTATAAAGCCGAAGATTTAAAACGTGTTTACAAAATGACTGACGAGGAATATGAAGCTATTAAAGATTATGTTGAAATAAAAACTTCTTATAATAAATATTTTAAGCCTTATGTGAAGAAGCAATCTGTTTATAAACCTAATTTTGAGTTATTCGAGTTTGACCCAAATACAGCAACATATTCCGAATTAAAAAAATTAGGTTTTAAATCAAATCAAATTAACAATATTATTAATTACAGAGAAAAAGGTAATAAATATTCTACTACAGAAGATTTATTGAAATTATACACTATTGATACATTAACTTATCAAAGGGTAGAGCGTTATGTTAAAATTGAATCAAATGAACATAAAGGCATTATTAATTCTAATAATGAATCTATTACTGTATTTATAAACTCTGCTGATACTCTTTCTTTCCAGAGACTTAAAGGTATAGGTTCTGTTTTATCAAAAAGGATTTTAGCATACAGAAGTAAATTAGGTGGCTTTATTTCTATTGAGCAAATAAGCGAGGTTTATGGGATTAGCGATGAATTATTTGGTAGTATTCGTGAGTCTTTGGTTTTAGATAATGAAGAAATAAAAAAAATAAATTTGAATAAGTGTGATTTTAAAGAATTGATTTCACATCCATATATTAATAAAGAGGTTGCTAATAGTATTTTAAATTACAGAAGTTTTAAAGGGAATATTGAAAATTTGGAAGAATTGGTTTCTCAAAAAGCATTAAAACAGAGTGAGTTAGATAAGATTTTACCTTATGTTACTTTGTAGGAAAGGTAAAATTGCTATAGGTATTTGAATATTTCTGATTTAGGCAAAAAAAAACCGGCTTCTAACCGGTTTTTTTATAATAAGTTTTTAATTATAGAGTAATCCTTGCTCCAAAAGTATGCACTCCTTGGAATGGGTTGGTAAGTCTATAAGAATAATCAATAGCTAAAACTGATTTATTTTCTTTATTAACAGGTACTTGAAGAGTTAGCCCCGCAGTTGGACCAGTAAATACAGTAGTTCTTAGGTCTGGGTTAGAATCTAATATTCCTGCTTCATATACGTATCCGCCTCTAAGGAAGAAAAGATTTTTAAAACCATATTCTAATCCAAGATGATATTGGTCTTTATTATAAGAATTTGCAGTAAAATTAGCAGCGATAGTTAAGTTATGGTCTGAGCTAACAGTTTCGTTAACTTCGTCTACTTTAGGAGCTAATCTAAAATTATATGAAAATCCGATTTTAATTAAAGAAGGGAGTTCGAATTCTTGACTTCTATGCTCTATTGTCATATTAGTACCGTTGCTAGAATATCCCATGAAACTCATACCGTCTCCTGTATATTTCATCGTTGTACCAACATTTTTCATAGTAATCCCGAATCTTAGATTATCTCTATTTCTGTTACCAGCTTTGTCTTTACCAATTCCTGTAACATATTGAATTCCGGCGTCGATAGCAAAGCCTGAGGCGTTAAGGTTAAAAATGCTTTCGTTCAGCATTTTAACAGTTATACCGCCATAAATACTATTAGAAAATTCTCTTGCATAGGCTAATGCTATAGTAGTGTAAGTTGGCGAATAAGTTCCTATGCCACCTTCGGGAAGGGCGTCAGTAGTAATTTCTATATCTCCCCAGTTAAGGTTCATTACACTAAGTCCAAGAACTCCATTTTCGCCAACTTTTGTAGCAAAACCGCCGCTGTTAATAACTACGCCTGTTCCAACAAGCCATTGTGTATTTGTAAAAGCTAATTCAGTTCTACGAATCATTGCCATACCAGCGATGTTTTGGTACATAGCTTCGATACCGGTAACACAAGCAACGTTAGCATCACCCCATCCTGAACTACGTGCCCATGGATTTATTTGTAATTCTGAAGTTCCGTTAGAAGCTGCACGTTGTTCGTTTCCTGCATATACTGCAGTGCTAATCAAGCTAGCTACTATTATTGTCAGAACTGATATTAAATATATATTTTTCATACTATTTTATTTATTATATTTTAATATTTTAGAAATTATTTAAATCTATTGGACGTAATGCACCAAACCATTTAACGACTTTTTCTCCAATTCCTGGTGCGTTAATATGTACAATATAAACTCCACTAGCTATTGTAATACCGTAAGTATTTTTCATATCCCATTCAACAAATGGGTCTTTGTTGTCTTTGTTTAGTTTTCTAACAAGAACGCCAGCAGAGTTGTAAATAGAAATAACACAACGTTGTGGGAGGTTTGTGATTCTAACATAGTTGTCTAATTGATTATGTTCGTAATATGAATTACCGTAATATGGATTAGGAACAACTTTAATTTGGTCAAGTGCGTTTACAGCTGTTTGATTATCGTTTTTAATAGTTTTAACGTCAGCTGTTGTAAATGAGAAATAAGGGAAGTTATTATTAACAGGTTCTTCAACAGCAAATTCGTTTAGTCCTTTGTGGAATGGAGCACCGACTCTAAGTTTAATTTTAACGTCAGTTGCCATAAAATCGAAGTTTGGATTTTGTAAAGGAATAGCTGTCCACATTGCAGTTGCCCACGCTCTATTTAGAGTAGTAGGTATTACGCCTGTTTCTTCATATTTCATTAACAAATTATAGAACCATTGGCAAGAATCGTAAACTGGCCCGTTATATAAAGGGTTATTATTTTGAGTATTTCCCATAATATAAATGTAGTGTTTACCGCCAAAAATAGGTTCTCTTTCGGAATAAAAACCTTTTGATGGATTCCAAAGCATATCGGTTCCGTTATCTTCTTTAAGCCAAGAATCTTCGCCGAACACTATATTTAACCTTTCGCCAGTTCGTTGGTCTATTGCATAACCTGGGAACCAACCTAGTCCATGAGTTCCGTCATTAAGTGGTTTTCCTTTTTTATCAACAGAAGGAGATTGGCGTAATGCAAATTTTTTAGCATTACCAATAGATTGATAATTTACCCATGGTGAAACTTCATAAGGTATACCGCATTTGTCATCGGGTTTCCATTCGTTATCGTGCATTTCAACCACACAAGATCTTGTCCATTTAGATGTGTCTTTTGTTATTACAATATCTACACTAGAAATAGGTTCATATTTCATAATATCCATATTTCCGTGCGAACCTTTTAAAGAAATTCCAAATTGTCCTGAATTTGTAAAGAAATAAGGAGCCCAAGTTCTTCCCAGAATTTTCTCAAAACTTTCTTTGTCGTCGTATCCAATTTTATCATTATAACTCTTGTCTTGGCAATCATCGAAATCACCTGCTGCAGTATAAGTACCTAATCTAATCCAATTTATTGGGTCAAAATTATCTCCGTCTGGTAAGAAATATAGCCAAGGTTTTGTTTCATCAGTAAATTTCATTTCTGCAGTTAAGAATCCGTTTTGGAAAGTGTTTCTATCTTTTGCAGCGGCAAAATTGTCTTGAGTTATGGTAATTGATAGACCTAAATCCATAAATAATTGTTCGTCGCCTGTACCGTATTTCACAGCCATATCAGAACTAATTGAACTGCCATCAGGTAAAATAACTTCGTAAGTAAAAGGTATGTAGTTAGATTCTAATAATTCAGATCTATTTGTTCCGATTATTCCATATGAGTTGACAGTTGCAGTATCACTAAACTTTAAGAAATATTCACCTTCTGGTACGTTAAGCGGATCAATAATTTTAACATTAATAGGTCCTTTTCCATTTTTGTAAACTCTTTTTGTTGCTTTCCATGGGTAACCACTCATAATTTCGTCAACAGTTTCGTCTGTAAGTTCAATTATATTATTAGCATTTCCATGTCCTTCGTACATAGTAATTTGTAGTCCTTCACCATATTCGGCTTGCATAATTGTTCCATTATTTGATGCATCAGTTAGATGTGGAATTGCAACATAACGTTTAATATTGTTTCTTCCGGCTAGATAAGGTTTCTTTTGTCCATTAAAAGTTTCTTGTATTGATTGATTATACAATTTACTATTATTGTATCCGTATGCAATTACGCTAAAATAGTATTCGCGATTATTTATAAGTTGAGCATCACCAGAGGCAAACATGTCTTTTTCAACCACAAAAGTATGTGAAATACCTATATTATTGCCATGTACTTCTTCGATAGGCATATTTGCTTTAAGTTCGTCAGACCAAACATAATTTACAATTTGTGTAACCTTATCTTTTAAGTCACATTGGTAAATAGTTCGTACTAGTGCGTTATTATATCTATCTGAAATGCTTACTGAGTTATTTTTATATTGAAAAACTTGGTACCCTTGGAATCTGTAGTATTCGTCGCAAGGAATAATATCAGGTTGGCAAACAATAGAAGGGTCTTTTTCAACATAAGCTTCAAGGTAGTTATTACTACCAGGTTTATTATAAATGTGGAATATTAATTTTTTGTCAAGTTCAATAATTTTTAATTCAGGAGCATCAGGTCCATCTAAAACTCTGAAGCAGTTTTCAAATAAGATTTGAGCTTTGTCGTCAGCTCTTCTGACGGCTTCAACCGAAGCCCAAGGTCCACCTGATGCAGCTCTTGCGTAAACAGCTCCGATAGTGATGTCGTTAATGGCTCCTGGTCTTAGGGTAAAAGGACCAGCAGATTGAACAAAGCGGCGATCTCCTGCGGGATTATTTTCAGTTTCTTCAGACCAAGCAGCAGTTTGTGGGACACCGCCTAAACCCCAACCGCAAGGGTCGGTACTAGGATTACCTGGGAACATGAAGTTTGTTGGTTTACTCACATCAGCACCACCAGATTGATGTCCTGTTCCGCCATAACATAAAGGCGCATTGTCTAACCAAAAGCCTGTAAGGTAATTGTAATGTTCTTGAGCAGAATGAGGGTCTAGTGTTGCAGGGTTTGCGCCAGTACCAGAGTTATTAAAATATAAGAAACGTCTCATGCCCCATCTTTCATTATCAACTTCGCCATCTTGAAAATTTAACCCGTTAATATTTCCATTTAGAATATCACCTTTTGAACAATTTAATTTTTTCACACCATTAATTGTATCATAAGAAGTAGAATTGTCTTTTCCATCAGCATCTTGGTAGGGACCTTCAAAAAAGTCAATACCAATAGCTGGAGGTTGCGAACCATATCCAGAAATACCTTCGGCAGATTCGTCAAAATCATCTCCATTATACATGTATCCTAATCCTCTTTGTACATCGCAGCCGGTATAGTCATCTTTTGCATAACCTAAGTCTGCATCAGTCCAAACTCCAAAATATGTATCAGTTAAGATATATGTTGATCGATTTATAATATTATAGTTGGCAAAGGTCATATCGTTAAGTTCGTCATTTGTAGTAAATGCGAAATACTGAGCTCTAAATTCCATTCCAATTGCAGCACCACCAGTTTCTGTATGAATATTTCCTTTATCATTATATACCCACCATAAAGTATGGTCTCCAAATAATCTTGAAGCTTGGCCACGAGGTCTTTTACAGAAAGGGTCGTTTGTAATACCTTCGCTTGGGAATTCATAATATGGGAAATCGCCGTTTAATGGATTGTAAACTCCATCACCATCCACGTCCCACCAAGGTGCTAGATTGTAATCATATCCTCCTTCTGGTCCGTGTGCTGGCCAATTTAGAATTATTTCGGGAATATGATATTCAGGAAATTCTACGCTTTCGTCGCAATTAATATCTTGAGTACATTTCCACCATTCTCTAAATTCTTTAACAGTACTTTTAGTAATAACATAATGTCTGTCGTATGCAGTACAAATTTCGGGACTAACATAAGCAAGACCATCAGTAGTAAGTGGTCCAGGCCAATAATCAATACCGTCTTGGCGGAAGCGTTGAGCAGCAAGTTTTAACTGTCCATTTGCATCGTGACCACCAACCCAAATTGCACCAGCAAAAAGAGCATTAACACCACTACCTTGCGGAACTTCGTATCTTGCTTTTCCTTGCAAGTCCCACCACATATCACCACCAGTATGTATTAAAGCTCTAACGTTGTTAATAGCAATTTCTGTTGATGTTTTTGCTGGTTCGCAACCAGCGATAGCTCTTTGTGTAGTATGAGGTGGTCTAATCTCACCTTTCCATTTGTCTGCTAACATAATGTTAGAAACAATAACAAGAGCAGTTAATAATAGCAATTTTCTAAGATTTTTCATATCTTTTTTATAATCTATATTCAACAATTAAAAACTAAACTGAACACCTAATCTAATGGTTCTTGGTCCACTGTAATTATAAGGTGAATTAATATACATAGAATAATAATTTCTATAAGCTTCGACATCGTTTTGAGTTGCTATAGAAGTTTGATAATCAGCAAAATTCAAGAAGCCATCATCATCGGGATTACCTGTATAAGAATATACTCCTAATACATTTTTGGTATTTAATAAGTTAGATATTTCTAAATAAACATTTAAGTATCCATATTTTTCTTTAGAGCCACCTTCTTTCTTTTCAGCTAATTTTAATCTAATGTCTTTATCTAAACGCATGTTAATAGTTGTACGCCATGGTTTACGAGAACCGTTTAAAGAACCGACAACAGTACCTGCACTAGGTCTGTTTCTTTTTGTATAAGGCGAGCCTGAACCGCTGTTAATAACAAAGTTTACGCCTGTATTAGCAAAAATGCTTTTTCCAGCGATTTTTGGTCCGTTATAAGGAGTTCCGGAAATTTTGCCTCCGTAACGATAATCAATAGTTATAGCCATATTATGTCTTTGGTCAAAATCTAATGGAAGTGTAGTTCTTAGGTTAGGTTTATCAGATTTAACTATACCTGCTCCTGACTCAAAACTAGAGCCTGTACCATTAGCAAATTGTAAAGTATAAGAGGCTCTAAGTGTTACGTTACCTGTACGTCTCATGTCGTAAGTAGCTCCAAAGCCTTTTACTGTACCAAAGTCAATGTTTCCATAAGTATAGTAATTAACAGGATAAGCTCCATAAACAGCTATTGCTTGTTGCATATCACGCATTTCGCGATAGAAAGCAGAAAGTTTTAGAGCCGAAGTATTTCCTAATTTTTGTTGGAAACCTAACTCATAGTCAATAGTTTTTTCTGTTTTAAGATTTGGGTTACTTAATAAATCATTATTTAATTGACGGATATAAAGATATTCAATAGGGTTTAAACGATTTGCATAAGAAGGACGTTTTGATAAAATATCGTAGTGAGCGAAGAATAATGCTTCATCAGAAATTGGGAATGAGAAAGAAATACGAGGCATTACAACAATTTGTGGTTTATAGTCTATGAAAGCCGATGAATTTAATTCTTCTTTTGGATTTGTTAAATATGGTGCAATACCATTAGCAGATGCAATGGCATTTGGGTTTTCAATTTCAGTACCTGTTGCGTTATACCATACATTTCCAACACGGTATCCGTTAATAGCTGTTGGATTAGTAATGTCATTAACATAAACAACAGCATTGTTTGGAATATTTTCGGGATGATTTACGTTAGCAATTAATCCTTTTTCGTCAGTATCGCTTAGAGTATATGCTTCGTGTAGTAAGTATTGGTCTTTTAAAACAACTTGGTTAGCATCATAGCGGTCAACACGTATACCTATATTAAATATAAGGTCTTTAAACGCAAATTTATCTTGTATATATCCAGCCACATAAGAAGGTTCGAAAGGAGCAATAGGTCTAGTTTTGTATCCTTTTTCGTCAGTTTTATTAAAGAAATCATCGAAAGTTGGTTTGGTGTGAATTTTGTTACCGGTATGGTCAAAACCGTAATAAGAAACTACCGAACTTCCTTGATTAAATAATTCGTCAGCACTAAACCACGAAATGTCAAAAGTTGATGGGTCGTAAGAATCAACGTCTAACCATGTTAAGTCATTTTTAGCTAAGCCTAAACTTTCTCTAAAGTTTTTGTCGAATAAAGATTGTGCCTGAGCGTTATATAATCTAGGGTAGTCAATAGTATCAAGGAAGTGCCCTTGTTCATCGTAATATACTATTGGTTTAGTAACATCTTTTTCGAGAATATGATTATTTGTAAGTCTTCGTGCTAATGTCCAAAGTCCGAAAGGAGCAACGCCAAAATAAGAGTCTTTTCTTTGTTCAAACTCAAAACCGAGACTAATTTCATGAGATTTAATGTCAGCAGACCCCGATGCAGATACTCTAAATTGAGTAGCTTCTGATTTTGCGAAACTAGCATAAGGGTTTCCTGGACTAGCATATAAACCATAAATAGAAGGAGCGCCCATTCCATTTAATAGCCCTCCATTAATAACAACGCTATTTTCATCTTTGTAATAGTAGTCTTCGAAATAATCAAAATATTGTTCAGTATACCTTGCTAAGTCTTTATTTGCTTCGTCTGTTTCAAAATCTGTAATTCTATAGAAATAAGTTTCAAATAAATTACCGTTTAAACCAGTAACTGAGTCAGTACCCATGATATAGTATTTTTCAGGAACAGTAGTAAATTTACCAATATGCCCATAATCAAAGTAATTATTACCAAATTTTTTGTTAAACTGGTTGTTTGAAGTCTTTGAATAGTCAACTTGTATGGTATAATAAGGATTTTTTAAAACAGGTTGTTTCTCTGCGTTTTCATTTGTTCTAAATTTTTGAGTTAATCTTCCATAAACTCTCCAGCTAGAATAGGTATAATTACCATTATTATTAGAATTGAACAATTGATTAGAGTAGCTATATAATCTACCTTGTGAATAGTCAAGCGTTCCACCGAAAGAAAAGTCGAGGTCTCTAACAGGGGAGATGTCAATTTTACCAGCTAGATTTGCACCTTTGCTAGAAGCATTAGCCCTTGTTTTATAATTATCAAAAGAATTTGAATGAAGGTAATCAACGTTTTGATATATTATGGCTCCGTTTTGGGATTCTACTAATCGTAAAGGGTTGTTTTTAATAGATTCTAGAACATCTTCATTAGCTCTCCACTCGCCAACAGTTGATGGTCCACCGTCTTTTACCATTGTTCCTTCAACGGCAAGTAAAAAACCAGCGACAGTTCGTTTTCTATTACTTTCTCCTTTTTCTTTAACCGACCAGATAGGTCCTGAAAGCATTAATGCTCCGAGGTTGTATCCGTAGGGGTCTAAAAATTGTGAAGTAACGATTTCGCCACCTCCATAAAATTGCGATGTGGGTCCTTTTGTTGTGGCGCTAATAACACCACCGGTAACGTCTCCGTATTGAGCAGGAAGACCACCAGTAATAACTGTAACTTGCTCAATTGCAGATTTAGGTATTGCTGAACTTCCACGAACTTTGACCCCGTCAACGTAATAAACGGTGCCTTCGGAACGTGCTCCACGAATACTACCAACTTCACCATCTTCGGTATAAACACCACCAACAGTAGTTGCAACAGCAGCAGCAGAACGACCAGGCATCTTAGCGATATCTTCTGAAGTAACAGTTCCTCCTGAGCTTGTTTGGTCCTTAGAAATCAAAGGAACTTTATACTCTTTAATTTCAACTTCGCCTAAAATTTCGGCTGATGGACTTAAATTAAAATTCTGGAATGTGATTTTACCTGCTATAATTTGCACATTTGTGTATTGCAAAGTAGCATAACCAACATAAGAGGCAGAAACAGTAAATTTGCCTGCTGGAATTGGTTTGATGGAAAAATTACCGTCGAAATCTGTCATTCCTCCAGTAATCACATTTCCGTTTTCTTCAATCGACACGTTAGCAAACGGGATTGGTTCTCCTGTTGTAGCGTCGGTAATTTTACCACTAAGGGTACCTGCCGACTGGGCATACAACCCTGCACTTGTTGCAAGTGCCATTAAAATAAACAGTAATTTTCGTAACATAATAAAGTTTTACTTTAAACAATCTTAAACTAATTAAGAAAAAGCGTAAAAATAGAATAGTTTTTTTTATTGACCAAAATTTTTGTAATGAAAATATCTTATTTTTTTTAAAGATATACGTATGTACCTAAAAATAAGAGGAATTGCATAAAAATATTATTTTATATTCTTTGATTCGCGTTTCGATTTTTTCATTCGCTTATAGGTTCGTTTACCATTAACAAGGTCTTTACCACCACCATTAATTAATTTATTGTGCTTTTTTACCGCTTTTTTATGCAATCTTTCATCTCGCTTTTTGCTCTGTGCTTTAGCCTTATTATGCTTTTTTTCAATTTGCATAACTCGTTTCTCTTCACGTGAAGGGCGGTAACGTTTGGCTTTTTGGCTCTTCATGTATTTTTCATTATCAATACTCCTTTCTTGTTGTGCAATTAGATTTAATGAAATTAATAACATGAATAAAAAAAATAAAGTTTGTTTTAATATTTTTAATAACTTTGCCATATATATTTAATTGAATGAAAATTTTATTGCCAAAAATAATCTTTATTTTTTTATTTTCAGGAATTTTAACAATTATTCCTGCTTGCGATAATGAAGATAGAATTCCTTATGCCTATGTTGACTTTACCGTATATTTAGATATGCCACAATTTTTTGAAGTGAAAACACCAGGGAATTTTTTATATTTAACTGGTGGCGTAAGAGGAATAATTCTTTATTGTGAATATACCGACTCGTACAAGGCTTATGAGAGAAATTGCCCTTACGAACCATCAAACCCTAAGGCTATTCTTGACGTAGACTCTACTGGCTTATTCCTAGTGTGCAGGCATTGCGATTCAAAGTTTTTGCTCCTTGACGGTTCTATCCAAAATGGACCTGCTAAATATTCAGTTTTGCAGTATGCAACTTATTTAGAAAGTTTAAATACCTTACGAGTTTTTAATTCGTTTTAAAAAAAAAGGCTGATTAATCAGCCCCTTTTTTTTTAATAATACCTTATTAAATTAATATCTATAATGTTCTGGTTTAAAAGGACCTTCAACAGGTACGCCAATATAGTCGGCTTGTTCTTTTGTTAAATTGGTTAGTCTAACACCAATTTGTTCTAAATGTAGACGAGCAACCTCTTCGTCAAGATGTTTGGGAAGACGATAAACGCCAATTTTATAATCGTTTTTCCATAAATCTAATTGAGCAAGAGTTTGATTGGAAAAAGAATTACTCATAACAAAAGATGGGTGTCCAGTTGCACAACCTAAGTTAACAAGACGCCCCTCGGCTAATAGGAAAACAGAAGTTCCGTTTTCGAAAGTGTATTTGTCAACTTGTGGTTTTATTGTAATTTTTTTTGCTCCTTTATATTCGTTTAGTTTATCAACTTGTATTTCGTTATCGAAATGACCGATATTACAAATAATTGTTTGATCTTTCATCTGTTTGATGTGGTCAAGTGTGATAACATCTTTATTTCCAGTAGTTGTAACAAAAATATTAGCTTCTTTAAAAGTGTCTTCAATTCTTGCAACTTCAAATCCTTCCATCGCTGCTTGTAAAGCACATATTGGGTCTATTTCTGTAACAATCACTCTTGCTCCATATCCTTTCATTGAGCGCGCACAACCTTTTCCAACATCTCCATATCCTAATACAACAACAACTTTTCCTGCTATCATAACATCGGTTGCTCTTTTTATTCCGTCTGCTAATGATTCGCGACAACCATACAAATTATCAAATTTAGATTTAGTTACCGAGTCGTTTACATTAATACTAGGTACTAAAAGTTCGCCTTTTTCCATCATTTGATAAAGACGATGAACTCCAGTAGTGGTTTCTTCCGAAATTCCTTTAAGTTCTTT
>CAYRQZ010000038.1:20842-22105 GCA_964426585.1 uncultured Bacteroidales bacterium
GCTGCTGCGTGGTCTTGTGTCGAAAATATATTGCAACTTGCCCACCTCACATCGGCTCCCAAGTCTTTTAATGTTTCAATTAAAACTGCGGTTTGGATTGTCATGTGTAAAGAACCTGTTATCCTCGCTCCTTTAAGTGGTTTCTCGCCTGCATACTTTTTACGAATGCTCATTAATCCAGGCATTTCTTTTTCTGCTATTTCAATTTCTTTTCGCCCCCAATCGGCAAGGCTGATATCCTTTATTTTATAAGGTAAGTTGCTAATTAAATCGTCCATAATAATTATTTTATCAGTTTTTAAAAATAAGTTTGCAAAAATATAGACTTTTATTTTAAATTACAAATATTTCGAAAAATAGCTTAATGTAATTTCTTTATCTTTCTCTATCGCCTTTATTAAATCGTCAATATTTTCAAATTTTTCTTCGTCCCGAATTTTTTGTAAAAACTCAACTTCAACCTCTTCCCCATATAAATTGCCTTGGAAATTTGGTATGTGAAACTCAATACTAACTTCTTTGCCATTAAAACTTGGGCGTGTACCTTTGCTGAGCATTGCTGGATATGAACTTTTATTAAATATTGCCTTTATAATATAAACGCCATTACCTGGTTGGAGCTTGTCTGTATCGTTTACCTTTAAATTTGCAGTAGGAAAACCTATTTTTCTACCAATTTGATAACCGCTGATAATTTTACCTTGCAATTTGTAATTATAATTGAGCATTTCTGACGCTTTGACTATGTTGCCTTTACTTATGCACTCTCTAATTTGCGAAGAATTTATATTATTAAAATTATCAAACTCATATTTGCCTAAACGTTTTACGGGTAAAACATACTCACTTTCTGGTTTTGAAATAATGTTTTTATTACCAAAATTATTATTATAACCCATCAAAATTGATGAACAAAAAAGTTGGTCTTTTAAAACTTTCTCAACGAATTGGTCCGAAGATAAAGAAGCTAAGTTAAAATCAAATGGAAGTACTAATAAATTTTTTACTCCAACTTTGCCAATGAGTTCTATTTTTTCTTCTAAGGTATTAAGCAAACTAATTTCTTTTCCAAAAAACTTTGCAGGATGTGGCCAAAGGCTTATAACTAAATCTTCTTGCTCTTGTAGCTCGGCTTCTTGTATAAGTTGTTCTAATAAATAAACATGTCCTTTGTGAACGCCATCAAAAAATCCTATGCTTACTACACAATTCTTTGGAATATTTTCGTTTATATTTGTAAAAACTTTCAAAATACTATTTTTT
>CAYRQZ010000039.1:0-11994 GCA_964426585.1 uncultured Bacteroidales bacterium
GTGATTTTGGATAATAAGCAAATTACTATTACTCACGGATTACTCGAAGCCTTGCTAGATAATAATGCAGCTGTCATAACTTGCAACAGCAAAAGAATGCCACAAGGTCTGCTCCTACCCTTAGAAAAGAATACTACTCAAAGTGAGCGTTTTCAAGCTCAAATTGAAGCCTCCCTACCACTAAAAAAACAACTTTGGCAACAAACAATAATAGCAAAAATTGAGAACCAAGGCTCCCTACTGCAAAGTCAACTTAATAAGGAAGTTAAAAATATGCGAAAATGGGCAAAAGACGTTAAAAGTGGAGACAGTTCAAATTTAGAAGCTCGTGCTGCTGCTTATTATTGGAAAAATATTTTTACTGAATTTGAAAATTTTTCCCGCGACAGATATGGGGAATATCCTAATAACTTATTAAATTATGGCTATGCTATTTTACGTGCTGTCGTTGCTCGTTCATTGGTTGCAAGCGGATTATTGCCCACCTTCGGAATTTTTCATCGCAATAAATATAACGCATATTGCCTCGCCGATGATATTATGGAACCTTATCGCCCTTTTGTAGATAAATTAATATTGCAAATATGGAATGAAGAAAGAAAAAAAGGGAATAATTTAGATGATTTAACTTTTGGATTGACAAAAGAAATTAAAACAAAACTACTGCAAATTCCAGTTTTAGATGTGAATATCAATGGAGAACGAAACCCATTAATGATTGCCGTAGCACAAACAAGTTCTTCGTTAGCAAAATGTTATTTAGGTGAAAGCAGAAAAATATCATATCCCTATTTTTAAACAAAATTAACGTGGTGTATAATCAACAAATCTTACTGAAAAATCTTCGTTGTAGTCTACAAGGCGGATTCTCACATCTTCGTTATACTCAACTATTTCCCATTCTTTGCAATTACGTGGAGTGTAATCTAATAATTTTATTTGCACATCTTCATTATAGCCAACGATTCTTACTAAAAAATCTTCATTATACTCAACAATTCTCACTCTTGCCTTTAACGGACAACCTTTATAAGTGCAAGTATCTTTGTCGCTTTGAGCATAAGCAAATAGTCCAAAACTCATTATTAAGCCAAAAATTAAGAGGAATTTTTTCATTATAAGCCTTTGTAATATTAATATTTGCTGTAAAGATAGTCAAAAAATGATTATTATAGATAGAGTTATGGAAATTTCTGTAACAACTTATTTTAGTCGCAAAAATCTCTTGCACTAGGTCAATAAATTTCATTTTACGTATTTTTTCTGAAAAAGTTTCATTTTTTCTCTATAAATTAGTTCAACTTTTAAAAGTAGAACCAATTTGTTTGTGTAAAAAGTGAAAACATCGCATTTCATGTTTTTTTTTATATTGAGACCAATTTTTTAATTTTCAATTGCAATTTCCATCAAAAATAAATTAAAATTAACCGTTAAAATTTACAAGTAATGTTAATTTTGCATAAAATTTATTAAAAATGACATTAATAAAATCAATTTCTGGCATAAGAGGCACTATTGGTGGATTAGCTGGCGAAAATCTCACTCCTTCTGATATTGTAAAATATATTTCAGCTTATGCTTTATGGCAAAAAGAAACCAATCCTGGTGCTAAAACTATTGTTGTTGGTCGCGACGCCCGACCTTCGGGAAAGATAATAGAAAATATTGTTGTATCTGTTTTCAACTCTTTAGGTTTTGACATTATTAATATCGGTTTAGCAACTACACCAACCACAGAGTTTGCTGTCGTTAACGAAAAAGCTGACGGCGGAATAATAATTACTGCAAGTCATAATCCTAAAAACTGGAACGCCTTAAAACTTTTAAATAATAAAGGTGAGTTTTTAAATTCAAACGAGGGTCAAAGAATACTTGATTTAGCTGAAACATTAAATATCGAGTTTGCCACAGTGGAAAACCTGGGAAAAACAGAAAAAATAAGGAATTATGAAAATTTTCACATTAATTCTATTTTAAAATTAGATTTAGTAAATAAAGATTTAATTAAAGCTGCAAATTTCACTGTTGTCATTGATTGCGTAAATTCTGTTGGAGGTTTTGCTATTCCTAAATTATTAAAAAGTTTAGGTCTAACAAATGTAATTGAATTATATTGCACACCCAACGGAGATTTTCCACACAACCCCGAACCTTTACCAGAAAATTTAGGCGAAATAAGCCAACTGATTAAAGAAAAGAAAGCAGACATTGGCTTTGTTGTTGACCCAGATGTAGACAGACTAGCAATTATTTGTGAAGATGGCTCTATGTTCGGCGAGGAATATACTTTAGTTGCTGTTGCTGATTATGTTCTATCAAAAACACCCGGCAATACTGTATCAAATTTATCTTCGACAAGAGCATTGAAAGACATTTCCGAAAAATACGGCGTAAAACATAGTGCGGCAGCTGTTGGCGAAGTAAATGTCGTAGCCAAAATGAAAGAAACTAATGCTGTGATTGGTGGAGAAGGCAATGGCGGGGTTATTTATCCTAAATCTCATTACGGCAGAGATGCTCTTGTTGGAATTGCTCTGTTTTTAAGCCATTTAGCCGAGAAAAATTTAAAAACTTCCGAGTTAAGAAAAACTTATCCAAATTATCATATTTCTAAAAATAAAATAGAATTAAACCCTGATATTAATTTAGATATAATTTTTAAAAATTTAGAAGAAATTTTTAAAGAAAACCCGATGGATAAAAGCGATGGCTTAAAAATTGAATTTCCTAACAGTAAAGAGTGGGTTCACCTACGAAAATCAAATACAGAACCAATAATACGAATATATTCCGAAAGTTTAAATAAAAACAAAGCAGACGAACTTGCTAACAAAATTATCAAAGAAATTAAACTATTAATTTAAGTATTTTTTCATTTCTTAATGTTAAAAGAAATATCTGTCGGTCAGGCTTTTGAGCTAAATTTGCCAATTGGTGATGTTAGATCGCCAAGCGAATATTCACAAGGGCATATTAACGGAGCAATTAATATTCCGCTATTTACTGACGCCGAAAGAATCGATTTAGGCATAATTTACAAGCAAATTTCAGTTGAAAAAGCTATTAAAAAAGGTTTTATTTATGCAAAACCTAAACTTCAATTTTTATACCGCCAAGCCGAAACAATTTCGAGTAATAAAAAAATTATCTTACATTGCTTGCGTGGTGGAATGAGAAGTAGAGAATATGCTAAACATTTATTAGAAAATGGTTTTAAAGAAGTTTACATAATTAAAGGCGGTTATAAACAATATCGTAAAGAAGTTTTAGATAGTTTTGAAAAATCTTATAATATAATTATTCTCGGAGGCTATACGGGTAGTGGAAAGACGTTTATTCTAAAAGAATTAGAAAACCATGGCGAGCAAATTATTGACCTTGAGTCGCTTGCCAAACACAAAGGCTCTACTTTTGGTGGCTTAGGACAAAAACCTCAGAATACAACAGAACAATTTGAAAATGATATTTTTGATAAACTTAAAAATATTAACACAAATAAGCCGCTTTGGTTAGAAGACGAAAGTCATAATATCGGGAAAAATGAAATTCCACATTGCCTTTATAAACAAATGAAAAATTCTAAACTCATTTTCATTGATATTCCAAGAGATGAAAGAGCAAAACAGCTTGTAAAAGAATATTCAATTTTTGACAAAGAAGATTTAAAAAACTCAATTTTGCACATTCAGAAAAAACTTGGTGGTTTAAATCTTAAAAATGCAATTAAATATTTAGATGAAGATAATTATTTGGAAGTTGCCAAAATTACTTTAAATTATTATGACAAATCTTACTTTTTACTTTTGCAAAAACGCGATACTGCTAAGCTAAAAACAATTATTTTAAAAAATACCGACCATGCCATAAATAGTCAAATTATTTTAAATTCTTTGAAATAATAGAACTCTATAATGATAAATTAAAATTCGTAACCCTCCTGTAAAATACTTAAAAATTTTGATTATTTTTACAATATGAAAAACTCAGATGATTTTAATATTAAGATAAAATCTTTGCCACAAAACCCTGGCATTTACAAGTATCTTGATAAATCTGGCAATATAATTTATGTCGGTAAGGCAAAAAATTTAAAAAAACGAGTATCCTCTTATTTCGTTAAAAAACATCAATCTTATAAAACTAATGTTTTAGTAAAAAATATTCATGAAATTGAATATATCATTACCGAAACTGAAAATGATGCTTTACTTTTAGAAAATATTCTTATTAAATCATTGCAACCACGCTATAATGTAATGCTTAAGGACGACAAAACTTATCCTTGGGTTTGCATAAAAAACGAAAATTTTCCACGGGTTTTTTATACTCGCCAAAAAATAAATGACGGAAGCGAATATTTTGGTCCATTTACCTCGGTTTATACTATCAAAACTCTTCTCAACTTAGTTCGTCAACTTTTTCCAATCCGCACTTGCAACTTAAATCTAAGTCAAGAAAATATAAAGTCGGGAAAATATAAAGTTTGTTTAGAATATCATATTGGAAACTGTTTAGCCCCATGCGTTGGAGCTGTAAGCGAAGAAATTTATTCAGACTGGATAAACGATATAAGAAAAATTTTCAAAGGCAATTTACATCAAGTTCAAGTATTTTTTATTAATAAAATGAAAGAGCAAGCAAAAAATTTAGAATTTGAAAAAGCAGCGGAAATAAAAGCCAAACTTGATATTATAGAAAATTATAAAAGTAAATCAACAATTGTAAACACAAATATTTCCGACACTGAGGCTTTCGGTTTTGCAAAAGATTTGAATTCTGCTTATATTTCTTACATGAGGATACAAACCGGTACAGTAATAGCAGCTCAATCTATTGAAATTAGGAAAAAAATTGACGAAACTGATGAAGACATGCTTTTATATGCTGTTTTGGAACTTCGCGAAAGACTATCTTCGGATGCAAAAATAACTTTATTACCTTTTGAAATTGAATATGAAATTGAAAATATTAAAATTGAAATTCCAAAACGAGGCGATAAATTCAATATAATAGACTTAGCAAATAGGAATGCTAAATTTTTTATGTTAGAAAAACACAAACAAATCGAAAATAAAAATCCCGAAAAGCATATCCAAAGAAAATTAGAAACGCTAAAAAAAGATTTAAATCTTTCGGTTTTACCACGGCATATAGAATGTTTCGACAACTCAAATATTCAAGGCACTAATCCGGTAGCTGCTTGCATAGTTTTTAAAAATGCCAGACCCTCAAAAGATGATTACCGACATTATAATGTTAAAACGGTAGACAGCCCTGATGATTATGCCTCAATGAGCGAAATTGTTTTTAGACGATACAAACGATTAATTGAAGAAAATAAAGAATTGCCTCAACTAATTATTATTGACGGCGGAAAAGGACAACTCAATGCAGCATTAAAAAGTTTAAAGCAACTAAATTTAGAGAAAATTAGCCTTATTAGCATAGCCGAAAGATTAGAAGAAATTTATTTCCCTGGCGATTCTATCCCACTATATTTAGATAAAAATTCAGAATCATTAAAAATAATACAACAGGCTAGAGATGAGGCACATAGATTCGCAATAAATTTCCATAGAAATAAAAGGTCAAATAAATTTGCTGTTTCGGAATTAGAGAACATAAATGGAATTGGCGATAAAACTATTGATTTATTGTTGACAAAATTCAAAAGTTTAAGCCAATTAAAGAAAGTTAAGGAAATTGATTTAGAAAATATTATAGGAAAAGCAAAAACTAAATTAATAACAGAGCATTTTAAGAATGAAAGTAATAAATAATTTTTATAAACTACTAATAATCATTTTTCTCATACTTATATCCTGCGGATTAAAGGCTTCTCATAAAGTTTATTTATTGCATGGATATGGAAGTAATAAATCTATTATGAATAAAATTAAAAAAGATTTGACCAAAGCAAACTTCATAGTAGAGAATTATGCCTATCCTGCGTTTTATGTAGATTTGGATAGTTTAGGGGAAAAATTATATCTCGACATTAGCCATGAAAATTATGATTCAGTATCATTTATAACTCATTCTATGGGTGGCTTAGTTGTAAGAAATATGTTAAAATATTCGGGAAGCGACATAAGTTTTCCTAAAATTTTTCGCATTTTAATGATAGCACCACCCAATAGAGGAGCAGATATTGCGGACTTTTTTAAAAACACAAAATTATTAAAAATAATGTTGGGACCTAATGTCGAAAAAATGGAAACAGATTCTTTTTCTTATGCCAACCAATTACCAATACCCATTAACACCGAACTCGGAATAATTGTAGGAGAGTCAAAATATAAAGCTGGGTATAATTGGTTTATCGGTAAAAAAAATGATGGCTTATTAATTCCAGAAAGAGTATATTTAGGCAACGAAAAAGATGTTGCCATAGTAAATTATAGTCATCTTGGAGTTGTTAAGAACAAAAAACCAAGAAAATTAATAGTAAACTTTATTAAAACTGGAAAATTTGAGTCATATTAAAAAAGAAAAAGCAAATATTTTAATGTGCCTCTAGCCAATTGTCGGCAACTCCTATTTCAACAATTAAAGGAACTTTAAGTTTTACAACATTTTGCATTTCATCTCTAACAATATTTTTCACTTTTTCTAACTCTGATTTTAAAACATTAAAATTTAACTCATCATGCACTTGCAAAATCATTTTAGAATTTAAATTATTTTCGTCAAATTTTCTGCAAATATTTATCATTGCAAGTTTAATAATATCGGCTGCTGAGCCTTGAATAGGGGCATTAATAGCATTTCGTTCTGCAAATCCTCTAACTATTGCGTTAGTACTATTTATGTCAGCTAATTTTCGTCTTCTTCCAAAAATAGTTTCAACATATTCTTTTTCACGTGCCTGAGCTATACAAGTTTCCATATATTTTTTCACACCCGAAAACGTTTCAAAATAATTATCTATTAAGACTTTTGCTTCTGTTCTACTTATATTTAAACGCTGGGCTAAGCCAAAAGCTGAAATTCCATAAATAATACCAAAATTTGCAGTTTTAGCTTGATTTCTCATCTCTCGGCTTACTTCATTCACGTCGACTTTAAATATTTTAGCTGCTGTTGCAGAATGAATATCTGCACTATATTTATTAAAAGCATCAAGCATGTTTTTATCTCCGCTAGCATGAGCCATAATTCTAAGCTCTATTTGAGAATAGTCTGCCGACAAAAAACTATGCTCCGAATCGGAAGCTACAAATGCCTTACGCAATGCTCTACCACGGGCATCGCGAATAGGAATATTCTGCAAATTTGGATTATTCGAACTCAAACGTCCTGTTGCTGCGATAGTTTGATTAAAACTTGTATGAATTTTTTTGGTTTTACTGTTAACTAATTGTGGTAAAACATCAACATAAGTATTAATTAATTTGTTAACACCTCTAAATTCCAATATTTCATTAATTATTGGGTGGGCATGACGCAACTTTAACAACTCCTCCTCACCTGTTTTATATTGCTGTGTTTTTGTTTTTTTAGGATTATTGTCAACTTTTAATTTTTCAAATAAAATAAGCCCAAGTTGCTTAGGCGAAGCAATATTAAAGCTCTCACCAGCTAATTCATATATCTTATCTTCTATTTCTATAAGCTCTTTACGTAAAACCTGAGATTGCTCTTTTATCATTTCAGTATCAATGCTTACACCATTTTTTTCCATTTGCAGTAATACTTTTAATAGTGGAATTTCTATTTCTTTAAATAAATATTCAAATCCACTTTCCTTTAGCTCGGGGCTTAGAATTTGTTTAATTCGCAATGTTATGTCAGCATCTTCACAAGCGTAAAAACTTAAATAATCTAGATCTAATTCCCGAATTTTCTTTTGATTTTTTGTTTTCTCACCAACAAGTTCTTCAAAACTAATCATCTTGTAATTAAGATAAGTTTCTGCTAAAAAATCAAGACTATGTTTTTGATCAGGCTCAATTAAATAATGGGCAATCATTGTGTCAAATAATGAAGATTTTACATCTATACCATATTTATCTAAAATAGCTAAATCAAATTTTAAATTTTGCCCAACTAACAATATTTCTTCATTTAGAAAAATTGGATTGAACATTTCCAGCGTTTTTTTTGCAGAGTCAAAATCTTCGGGTAAAATTACAAACCAAGCCTGGGCTTCAGCAACTGAAAAAGAAATTCCAACAATGTCGGCATCAATAATATCTAAACTAGTAGTTTCAGTATCAAAACTAATTTCTTTATACTTTTTTAGAGTAAAAATTATTTCTTCAATTTCATAAGAAGCCTCAACTAACTTATAATTTAAACCTTCTCTATTTATTTTATTTTTAAAATTATAATTATTATTTTCAACCTCAGTTAAATTTGATGAAAACAAATCTAATTGTAAATTATTTGACTTCACAACTGAAGATTTTTGATTCGTACTTACTGGAAATGTATTATCTCCAATAATTCTTGTTTTTAGAGTTCTAAATTCTAATTCATCAAAAATATGGTTTAACTTCTGAAAGTCAGGGTTTTCAATTTTAAGTTGCTCAAGGCTTAAGTCTACCGGCACTTTTGTATCAATAGTAACAAGATGTCGAGATAAGTATAATTGTTCTTTATTTTTTTCTATTGCTTCTTTTTGCTTACCCACTAATTTAGCAATATTTGCATAAATACCATCTATGCTTCCAAATTTTTCTATTAATTTTGCAGCTGTTTTTTCGCCAATACCAGGCACACCAGGAACATTATCAGCACTATCACCCCAAAGAGCTAAAATATCAATAACTTTTTCGGGATTATTAATACCATATTTTTTATTAACCTCATTAACACCTAATACTTCCGCCTCATTGCCTCCACGTGCTGGTCTAAAAATAAAAATATTCTCATCAACTAATTGGGCAAAATCCTTATCGGGAGTCATCATATAAACCTCGTTTTCAGGATTTGCAAACTTTTTAGCTAGGGTGCCAATTACATCATCAGCCTCGTATCCATTAATTTGAATTACAGGAATATTATAAGCCTCTAAAATTTGTTTTATGTAAGGAACTGAAAGTTTTATATCTTCTGGCGTTGCTTCACGGTTTGCTTTATAGGCAGGAAATATTTCGTGCCTAAAATTAGGACCTGATGGATCAAAAACTACTCCGATATGGCTTGGTTTTTCCTTATTTAAAACTTCTTCTAAGGTATTGATAAAACCAAATATTGCTGAAGTATTAAAACCTTTTGAATTTACTCGCGGATTCTTTATAAAAGCATAATATGACCTGAAAATTAAAGCGTAAGCATCTAAAAAAAAGATTTTATTTTTCATTAAAAAAAGTTTTTCCCAAAGTTATAAGAAAATATTAATTAAACCTTGAAAAATAACTTTCTTCATTCACATACTTTAAATTTTACAAATCTTATAAACTTTCCCCTCAATTTTTAAATAATACACTCCGTTTGCTAAATTACTAATATCAATTTTATTACTTAAAATTTTGCCTTTACTAAGAGTTTGCCCTGCTTGGTTTAGAATAGAATATTCAAAGTTTTTTAAGTCTGAAAAATTATCTATAAAAATTTCGTTTGTGGCGGGGTTGGGGTAAATGTTTAGCTCATTACTGTGAAAAATTAATTTATTATAATTAATAGCATTTTGATTTATTGAAAAATTTACGTCATACTGTTCAACAATATCATCACTAATTTCAACAAATACATCTTCACTTACAAATCCAGGTTTTTCGACAGAAATATAATAATATCCATTTTTTAAATTTTTAAATACAAATTTTCCATCAAAATCAGTTAAACAGAAATCCATAACATGTCTAAAGCTATTTTTTAAAAAAACAGTTATATTTGAAACATTGCTCGAAGTATCAGAACTTGAGTTTAACCAGTCTCTTGCAAAAACAGAAGTCTCATAACCCTCGTCATAATTACAATTTACCTCTCCACTAATACGTCCATTTCCATAATACACAGTATTATAAGAATATAAATTTGTAGTAAATAAAGTATCTTGATTAAGATTTATAAAACTAGCAGGTTCCCAGTGATTTTGCAAATTAAAATAAGAAGCAATGTATTTTGGGAAATAAATTTCTTCTAAATTAAAAATAGGTATCAAATGCGTGGTATAAAGTTTATCTTTTGGCAACAAATTAAACTCATATTTTCCATTTTCGATATTTGCATATTTAATAGCCTTGTACCTATCATCATCAAATTCATAAAGGACAGAAATTCCTTTTGGTAATAATGCTTCACCAGCAAAAACCACTCCGTGCAAATTTGCTGTTGAAGGGATTATTTTCCCGATATGCAAATCCTTGCAATATGTGTTAAGGCAACCATAATAAGTATTAATTGTCAAACAAACATGATATGACCCAGTATCAGGAAAAACATGAAGAGGGTTATATGCTTTTGAGTAAGTACCATCGTCAAAATTCCACAAATAAAAAGAAGCTTCGCCATGCGAATTATTAACAAATTTATATGCCCCCTCAAAAAACGAAAACGTAGTAGAATCGATATTAAAGCTTGCCTCGCAGTTATTATTATAACCAATTGTAACGCACTGTGAACCATAGCAAAAATCGCCATTAGTAATAGTAACACAATATGTTCCGGGACTAAGATTTCCGATTATTTCGCCTTCGTCTCCATTGCTCCAAAAAGCAGAATAACAACAAGGAAAATCTGAATAAGCTATTATTTTTGCACTACCATTATTATAATCAGGTGCTGTTGCGTTATTAGTTTCAAATTCAATTTCTAATGAACAATATGGCGAAGTTTTTGGGATTCCGACATACACCTGTTTATTCTTCTGAGAAAAACATGAATCAGCAGTAATAATACTTAAACTAACTTTATAGATTCCGGGCGATGAATAATAATGAATAGGGTCTTTAACAAAACTATTATTCCCATCGCCAAAATCCCAATACGATATAAAGCTTTCCTCAGAAAAACTTGTTGACGCACTCTGAAACTGCACTTCTAATGGAGAAGTTTCGATATAATCAAAATTTGAATTACATTGCGAATACAGCCTAAACCAAGTTAAACTTAAAAGCAAAAGCAAAATAATATTTCGAAATAGATTAAACATTAAAACTTATAATTAATTCCGAATTGAAGTCCGATTTTTTGTATTTTAAAATTTAATGGATATGAAGACTTGAATCGCGAACTTATTGCTGCCGAATAATTAGGCTCAATATAAAACAGATAGTGTTCAGCAAATTTATATCCAAAACTTAATCCTAAATAATAGTCAATTGCAAATTTTCTGTATTCAAACATTTCGAGCCTGCTTAATTGCCTATCCTGAATATTGTAATCAAACCCATTCTTTTGAACTAAATAACTAAATAAAACTCCAAGTTTTGGATTAAAAACAAAATTTTCGTAATTAAAATTATATGAAAAAAATACAGGTAAGCTTATATAAGAATAATTTGCAGAAGCCTTTAAAAATTTATCCGTTAAGACAGAATCGAGGCTATGCGTCAAAACAGAATCTTGATAAAAACTTTGAATAGAATCTATATATGAATAATACACAATGTTACCATGTAGATATTCGTCTAAATCTAAAACGTAAGTTGTGTCGTATTGCCAATAAGGATGGTTAAAATACTCATATAAATAAATATCAAAAGCCTCATATTTTTTTACTTTATTGTCGAATTTTGACGCTATTGAAGAGTAGCCTAATCCAGATTCAAGCCTTAAATTTTTATAATTATAAGCGAATTTTAAGCCTAAAGAATAGCTCATTAAAGGTTTATATCCATTATTATAAAAATCAATTTCATTATTTAGCTCAACATTGTTAGTCTTAATCTTGCAATAATGTGCTTGAGGATTAAAGTATAAGCCAAATTCAAACCAAGATTTGTCTATTAAAATAGGTTCGCCTAAATAATTTACTGCCACAGTATCTTTAATAATCGAAAAATCCATTATCCTTTGCTCCGCAATATCTAAGTACGAAGGTTT
>CAYRQZ010000039.1:12094-21871 GCA_964426585.1 uncultured Bacteroidales bacterium
CTTTCATATTACTCTCGGTCATTAGCAAAGTATCCTGAATAACGAGATATTTACTTTCATCGAAAAAATGATATTCTGAAATTTTGGTATTGTTTACACTAATAAATACACCAACGAAAGTAGTTAAAATAGCTATTAAGTAATATAAATTAAAACTAAACGGTGCAAAATGTAAAAAGTTTTCAACCCAGGCAGTGGCGACAATTCTTCTCCATAAAAATTTTGATGGGTCAACTTTGAAGCCATAGAAAGCATTTTTACAATTAGCTTCAAAGCGAGGAGTTTGCATTTGTTTATCGATATCTGACCAAATATGTTTAGAAGGCTTAATTTCTAAACTATCGAGCCTTTGTCTATAAATATCTTCAAAACCTTTGTTATTTTTCATCAAAATAAATTTTTCTTTCTGTTCGTAATTTATTTAAAACATTTTGCAAATACACTTTAGCCCTTGCATACTGCGATTTTGATGTTCCTATACTTATATCAAGCATTACAGCAATTTCGCGATGTTTGTATCCTTCAATAGCATACAAATTAAAAATCATTTTAAATCCTTGCGGTAATTCATCAATACTTTCTAACAACTCTTCTCGGGTAAACTCATCGCTGTCAATTTCATAATTTTCGATTTGTAGCTCAGAAATAGAGTCGAAATCTTTATGAAAGTCATGTTTATAACTTGATCTATAATAACTAATAGCCGTATTGACGAGAATTTTCTTCATCCAACCTTCAAAAGAACCTGTGTCTTGGTATTGGTCAATTTTAGTAAGAATTTTAACAAATGCGTCTTGCAATATATCTTCAGCATCTTGTTTAGTTCTGCTATATCTATATGCAATACCAAGAAACAACGCTGCGTATCTATCATACAAACAACGCTGAGATTTGCGATCCATTTTTCTACAGCCGGCAATTATTATGTCTAAATCAGGCATTATTTTAATAATATATCAGACCAATAAAACAACACAATGGTTGCATTAAATATTACAAAGATACTTAAAACAACAATAATAATAAATAAGTAGGGCTAAAATTTATTGCAAATAAATTTCGATTAAACCTTCGGGTGCCGAAATAAAAATTTCTTTATTATCATCATCAATTTTAATGATAATATTTTCGGCGAAAGGAATAATAATATTTTTATTTTTATACTCTAACTCTATAACAGGATTTCCAGGTATATCGTTAAATAAAATTACTTTGCCAATATTTCCAAACTTTTCATCAATCACTGAATAGCCGAAAAAATCATTTTCAAATTCATCATTTTCAGTTGCTGGCAATTTTTTATTTATTGTCATAACATCAAGTCCAATAAATTTTTCAGCAAGTTCAATAGTATCAATATATTTGAAGGAAACCACAATATTTTTCCCTGTTATTTTTACAGACTTAATAAAAAAAGGAACCGGCATTCCATCAATAATTAAGAATGCCGGCAAATCTTCAGAAACGCTATTTTTTTCAAATTCAGGATTAATTCTTAATAAAACTTCGCCATTAATACCGTGAGTTCTCTGTATTTCGGCAAATTTTATTAATTCTTCATCACAAAAAAACGTCATTACTCTTGAGTAGCCTCTGTATTTTCCTCAATAGCAGAATTATCTACATCTGTTTCAGCTTCTGTTTCAACATTTGCTTTTGCTTCGTTAGCAGCTTCTGCTGCGTATTTCTTAGCAATAGCTTCTGCTTTTTGTTCTTTAACTTTACGTTCTGCTTCAATTCGTACTTTTGACTCTTCGCGTTGTGCTTTTTCTAAATCAGAAACTTTTGAAGAAATTTTTGAATCCTTTTGTGCTAACCAAGCTTGGAAGCGTCTTTCTGCTTCAGCCTCATCAAAAGCACCTTTTTTAACACCTTCTAATAAGTGTTTTTTCATTAACACACCTTTGTAAGATAAAATTCTTCTTACTGTGTCGCTAGGTTGAGCTCCGTTCATTAACCATGTTAAAGCTCGGTCAAAGTTTAAGTCAATTTGAGCTGGGTTACTTACAGGATTATAAGAACCTACTCTTTCAATAAATTTACCATCACGTGGTGAACGACTATCTGCAGCAACAATGTAATAATAAGGAATTCTTTTACGACCGTGCCTAGCCAATCTTAATTTAACTGCCATAATTTAATTAATTTAATTATTAATAATTTTCAGTTTCTCGAACTGAGCGGCAAAGATAATATTTTAATTTACATCTTATATTTTTTTTGTTTTTTATTTTAAATATCTTTGAATTTTATTTTTATGAAATATTTATTTAAAATAGTTACTTATATATTCTCCTTAATTTTATTGTTCGCTTCTTGTTATCGCGAACAAGTCATTTTAATTCCACAAACTGACGACAATTTAAGACTAGAATCTATTTTATATTTAAACTCAAAACCATGTTTTTTAGACGAGAAATCAAAAATTATTAGCTATAGCATTGAAGAATCAAGTTTACATAATTTTAATCCAATTATTAGTTACAGTTCTCTTGTCAAACTGTATTATTCGGGCAAATTAGTCGCAAACAATAGTGAAATAAATTTTGGGAACATTGAATATAAAAAAGAATACAGCCTATTTTTTGTTACAAAACAAGATAGCACAGAGATTAAATTACGTTTTACTCCTCTTACTTGTGTTAGAATATCAAAAGCATATCCTATTTACGATGAACCTAAAATTCCAGCGTTTTTACAGATTGCTTATCCCGAAATTAACAATGCAAATTATTTAGGATATATTGGAATTGAGCACAGAGGAGCAACTTCACTAGCCTATCCGAAAAAAAGTTTAGGTTTTAATACTCTTCTAAATAAAGATATTAAAACTTATAAAATGATAAATTTAATAACTAATCGTGCAAATTATAATTGGATATTAGACGCTGCATACATCGACAACTCACGTGTTAGAAATGCTGTTTCGTTTTCGATATGGGCTAAAATTAGCAAAAAACAGAACCACTATTCGCTAAACACAAAACCAGTAGAACTATATATTAATAATGATTTACAAGGGATATATTTTTTAAACGAAAATTTTATCCCCGAAATATTAAATCTAAAAACAAATAATGAGGTCTTATATAAAGCCATAGATTGGTATGATGGTGCCACTAAATTCGAATTTGCAAACAATACAACTGCAAACATCGAATATTGGGATGGCTGGGAGCAAAAATTTCCAGATCCAAAAACTATTTTAAATTGGAAACCTTTAAGAAATTTGCGAAACTTTATAGTTAATTCTTCCGACAAAAATTTTACAGACTCAATTGAGTCTTATATCGACATAGACAATTTTATTGACTATTACTTGTTTTTAAATTTAATATCAGCTTATGATAATTGTGGAAAAAACACTTTCTTAATGAAATCTACGCAAACAGAAAAATTTATAATTTTACCTTGGGACATGGATGGCGCATGGGCTTTATTCTGGGACGGAACATATATAGAACCAACAGGAATATTAACTAATAACTTGTATGATAGGCTGTTTCAATTAAATCCAAATAATTTTAAACTAAAATTAAAAAATAGATGGTTTGAGTTGCGCCAAAACGTTTTTTCCTACCCAGAAATAATTTCGGAATTCGACGATAAAATTAATATTATCATTAAATCGGGAATTATTGAAAAAGAAAACGCTATTTGGGGGTTAAACATAAATTCAGAACAAGAATTTGAACATATAAAAAGCTGGATAAGTCAAAGGCTTTATTTTTTAGACAATTATTTTACTGAAATAAATTAAACAAGTTTTTTGAATTTATAATGAAAAATAAACTTTCTATTTTTAATCCCGAACATGACCTTGCTTTAGCCAATGATACAATAAACTTTAATCCACCACTTTCGGCTAAAAAGTTTGCTCAAGATTTAGCCATTTTACCAATTTGGTTTAATGAAGATAATTGCATAGTTTACGATTACAATAATTCAGAACTTTGGCTGTCTAAATTAAAAGCAAAATTTCCACAATTAAAAAACAAACAAATTATTTCAGACTTAAATAAAACCACAATTAGTAATATCGAAACTTGGGGCTGGGACAAAACTACTTGCAATAAAATTATAAAACTCGGCTTCGACCAACAACTTTTGCCAAAGCAAGCCGAGCTTCAGAAGATAAGACAACTCTCGAACAGGAATTTTGCTATTAAAGCACATAATTATATTATTTCAGAAATAAAAAAATTAGACAATAATTTTGATGAAATTTTATCTCTTACAGCCTTAGAAGCTAAAAATCTTAACGATATAGAAAATTTCTTAAAAAAAAATCGACAAATTGTTATGAAAGCACCTTGGTCTGGCAGTGGTGCAGGTTTAAAGTGGATAAAAAACAAAATTAGCGACAGCTACTTAGGCTGGGCTAAAAATATTTTATTAAAACAAAATAGCATTATCCTTGAAAAGCAATATAATATTGTTCAAAATTTTGCACTCGAATTAAAATGCGAAAATAATAAAACAGAGTTTATTGGTTACTCTTTATTCAACACTGAAAAAGGGAAATACAAGCAGTCCAACTTAAATAGTAATGAAGATATAATTAAAATTTTAACGAATTTCAAAATTAATCTAAACACATTAAATCTTATAAAACAACACATTCAAGAGTTTTTAAATACCGAAATTGCCCCATTTTATTCAGGAATAATTGGTGTAGATATGTTTTTATATTTAGAAAACTCAACAATTAAAATACATCCTTGCGTAGAGATAAATTTAAGAACAACTATGGGATATGTTGCTAGAGTTCTATTCGACAATTTTATTAACAAACAGTCGCAAGGAATAATGTTAGTTGAAAATAAGGCTGAAAAAGATTTTTTTTATAATGATAATATTAAAAAACAAGTTGAATATCCTTTAATTATAAAAAATAATAAAATTTTAAAGGGCTATCTTTCCCTGCACAACATAACGAAAGACACAAATTTTAGAATATCTATTATTATTTTTTAAACAAAATTGTTAATTAAAAATAGAAAAACCTTTTCTTCTACTCACATAATATTTTTAATTTTGGCTCATCAAATAAAAACATTATGTCAAAAAAAATCAATTCTGCACTTATTTCAGTATTTCATAAAGATGGTTTAGAAGTTATTGCAAAAACTCTTGAAAAATTTAATGTTGAAATATATTCTACTGGAGGGACTTGGAGTTTTATTAATGATTTAGGAATAAAAGTCACAAAAATAGAAGATATTACAGGCTATCCTTCAATTTTAGATGGAAGAGTAAAAACTTTACACCCTAAAATTTTTGGAGGAATTTTAAATATTAGAAATAATGAAGTCCACAAATCAGAAATTAGTGAGTATCAAATTCCAAATTTTGATTTAGTAATAGTTGATTTATATCCATTTGAACAAACTGTTCAAAATGCTGCAAGTCAAGAAGATATTATTGAAAAAATTGATATTGGCGGAATATCTTTAATTCGTGCAGCAGCAAAAAATTTCAATGATGTTTTAGTCGTCTCCAACCGCTCTCAATATCATGAATTAAACAGTATTTTAGTCGAAAATAATTGTGCAACCGACCTAAAAACGCGAAAACGCTTTGCCTGCGAATCTTTCGGTATTAGTTCAGCTTACGATACTGCAATTTTTAATTGGTTTGACAATAATGCGTTTTCAGAATTTAAAGTTTCGATAAAAAACAGTACAGTTCTAAGATACGGTGAAAATCCTCATCAAAGAGCACAATTCTTTGGCGATTTTGATAAAATGTTTACTCAACTTAATGGTAAAGAAATTTCTTATAATAATATTTTAGATATTGATGCGGCAATAAATTTAATTTCAGAATTTAACGAAACGACATGCGCAATTTTAAAACATAATAATGCGTGCGGAATTGCTTCACGTCCAAACCTTTACGATGCCTGGAAATCTGCACTAGAATCCGATCCAATTTCTGCATTTGGAGGAATTATTATAACAAATAAAATTGTAGACAACTCTGCTGCCGAAGAAATAAATAAAATATTTTTTGAAATTATCATTGCTCCAGATTATACAAAAGAAGCACTCGAAACACTTCAGCAAAAAAAGAACAGAATTATTTTAATACAAAAGAATTTTCAGTTTAAAGAAAAAACTTTCAAAACAGCAATTAATGGCGTGCTTGTTCAAGATAGAGATAATAAAATTGTAAACAATAATGATTTTAAATTTGTAACGAATAAACAGCCAGAACTAAACCAAATTGATGATTTAATTTTTGCAAATAAAATTGTAAAATATACAAAATCAAACGCCATTGTGTTAGTGAAAAACAAACAGTTATTAGCTAGTGGTACTGGTCAAACTTCAAGAGTCGATGCACTTATGCAAGCAATTAATAAAGCAAAGAATTTTAATTTTGATTTAAATATGTCTGTTTTAGCATCAGACGCATTCTTCCCATTCAAAGATTCTATTGAAATTGCAAACAAAGAAGGAATAAATGCTATTATACAACCTGGAGGCTCGATTCGAGACCAAGAAACAATTGATTATTGTAACCAAAATAATATTGCAATGATATTTACAGGCATTAGACATTTTAGGCACTAATCTAACAAACAGAAATTAAAATATTTGAAAAGTCTTAGTTCATAAAATAATTGTTTAAAAATTTGTCTAGTATTAAAATATTATATACTTTTGCCAAATAGAAATCTCCGAAAAAGGAGGTTTCTTTTGTTTTATATAAGTAAAAAATAAAGAAAAATCAAATAATTATGTCAGAAGAAATATCTTATTTGACCGAAGAAGGTTTAAAAAAACTTAAAGATGAGCTTGACAGATTGGTTAATATTGAAAGGGTTAATATTTCTAAGCAAATTGCAGAAGCACGCGATAAAGGAGACTTGTCGGAAAATGCTGAGTACGATGCTGCAAAAGAAGCCCAAGGATTACTAGAAATGAAAATTAGTAAACTTCAAGAAGTTGTTAGAAACGCTAGAGTTATTGACCCTAGCCAAATAAACACTTCTGCTGTTCAAATATTAAATAAAGTTAGTCTCAAAAATGTAAAGACAGGTACAACAATGGAGTATACTATTGTATCCGAATCAGAAGCAAATTTAAAAGAAAAGAAAATTTCGGTAAATACTCCTATCGCAAAAGGACTACTTGGCAAAAAAGTTGGCGAAATTGTCGAAATTCAAGTCCCAAATGGTTTAGTTACTTTTGAAATTTTAAATATCTCAATTTAAGTAATATGGCTTCTATTTTCACTCGAATAATAAATGGCGAAATCCCATGTTATAAAATCGCTGAAAATCAAGATTTTATTGCATTTCTAGATATTAATCCACTCAAAAAAGGACATGCCCTAGTAATTCCCAAAGTAGAAGTAGATTATATTTTTGATAATTCTGACGAAGTTTTATCAAAAATTCTAATTTTTGCTAAAAAAGTAGCCAAAGCAATAGAAAAAAATGTAGAATGTAAAAGAATTGGCCTTATTGTAGTTGGTTTAGAAGTCCCTCATACTCACATTCATTTAGTACCAATGGATCAAGAAAGCGATTTATACTTTTCTAACAAAAGAGTTAAACTTAGCAAAGAAGAATTTGAAGAATTAGCTAGAAAAATTTCAAACTCAATTGTAGAATAAGATTTAAAAAAATTTAATAAAAAAGACCAACAAAAATGTTGGTCTTTTTTTATTCAGAATTTATTGTCTATTTCATATATCCATATCTATGGTCGGTAGGAGTAACTAAAGTTTCTTTTATTGTTCTTGCATTAGCCCACCTAATTAAATTTAAAGACCCTCCAGCTTTATCGTTAGTTCCCGAAGCTCTTGAACCTCCAAAAGGTTGCAAACCTACCATAGCACCAGTAGGTTTATCATTGATGTAGAAGTTCCCTGCAGCATATCTAAGAGCATCTACAGCTTTTTGAGTTGCATAAATATCGCTACTAAAAATAGAACCTGTCAAACCATAAATAGATGTATTATTACAAAGTTCTAAAGTTTCCTCAAATTTTTCGTCTTCGTAAACGTAAATTGTAATAACTGGTCCAAAAATTTCTTCTTGCATAGTAGTAAATTTTGGATTGCTAGTAAGAATAACGGTTGGCTCAACAAAATATCCAGTAGTTTTATCTCCATTTCCGCCTGCAACAATTTCACATTCTTTAGAATCCTTAGCTAAATTAATGTATCTCATAATATTATCAAAAGAAGCCTCGTCAATTACCGCATTAATAAAATTATCAGAATCATTTACATTACCCATTTTTAAACTAGGAAGGGTTTTGCTTAATATTTTTCTAATATCGCCCCACAAAGATTTTGGAATATAAGCACGTGAGGCTGCCGAGCATTTTTGCCCTTGGAATTCGAAGGCTCCGCAAACAATAGCATTTGCAACTTCGTCGGCTTTTGCCGAATTATGAACAAAAATAAAATCTTTTCCACCAGTTTCGCCAACTACTCTTGGATATGAAACATAATTATCAATATTATTAGCAACGCCTTTCCATAAAGTATTAAATGTAGCAGTAGACCCTGTAAAGTGAATACCTGCTAAGTTTTTATTTGCTAAAATAACTCTTCCCATCATGCTACCTTTACCAGGAACAAAATTAATTACACCGTCAGGCAAACCAGCTTCTTTAAAAATTTTCATTAAAAAATAATTAGAATAAACAGCGGTAGTAGAAGGTTTCCAAACAGTAACATTACCCATTAAAACAGGCGACATGTTCAAATTAGAAGCAATAGCAGTAAAATTAAAAGGAGTTAAAGCAAAAACAAAACCTTCTAAAGCACGATATTCTATCCTATTTAACTGATTTTTAATTTCGCCAGGTTGGTTTGCATAAATTTCAGAAGCATAATGAACATTAAATCTCAAAAAATCAATAGCCTCGCAAACAGAATCAATTTCGGATTGGTAAATGTTTTTACCTTGACCAAGCATAGTTGCTGCACTAATAGTATAGCGATATTTTGTTGATAGAAGTTCGGCAACTTTAAGAGTTATTGTAGCTCTTTCTGTCCATGGCAAATTTTCCCATTGTTTTTTTGCCACTAAAGCTGCTTCAATAGCCATTTCAACTTCTTTTTCACCTGCCAAATGGCAAACAGCAATAACTTTCTTATTGTCATGAGGCATTACAACATCAACAGTATTGCCTGTTTTAACTTCTTTTCCGCCAATAATCAAAGGAATTTCAATCTTTTCAGAGCTTAGACGCTCTAATTCGGTTAATAAAAGCTCACGCTCTTTACTACCCTTTAAATACTGAAAAATTGGCTCATTTGTAGGTCTCGGAAAACTAAATAATGAATTGTTCATAGTCAAAATATTTTAAATACTACATTGTGTTAAAGCTACAAAAGTACAATTTTTTTTTTATTTTTCACTGAGAATTATCATATATACTAATATTGTTCTTTTTCAAAAGTTTAAAAAAATAAAAAACACAGAAACAAGTTAAAATATTTTGACTTATTGTAAATGTAATATTAATAAAGACTTGCGAGAATTTTACCATTAAAAATATCCATTAAGTCTATATTGCAAATTTATATCTATTAACAAACAAATGATATTAACTATAAATAAAAATAAATTTAAAAATTTAACAATATTTTAAACTAAATAATGAAATATTATGTCAAAATTGCGTTTTATTTAAAAACAAAAGTAATGAGGCTGTTAAAAATTTTTATTTTTTTAGGACTTTTAATAAAATTGTCAACTTTAAATGCACAAGTTTCACAAATTAATATAAACGCACAAGTAAAAGACAC
>CAYRQZ010000040.1:0-20552 GCA_964426585.1 uncultured Bacteroidales bacterium
CTTCTGATCCGTAGTCAGATGCTCTATCCAATTGAGCCACTGGTCCAAATTTTGAACGTGCAAATATATATCTTTTTTTTTATTCTTGCAAAAAGAATTTTAATTTTTATTCTATTAATTATAAAATTTTTAAAACTTAAAATAAAAAATTATACTTGTGCATAAAATTATCACATTAATTTTTGAATTTAATTAAAATTAATTATTTTTACAAAAAAAAAGTAATATCTTTGAGATAGTTAATATCTTTGTTCAATTGTTATTAATTTTCTACTTATGAGAGTTTTTATACCGCCTTAAATAATATAAGGACTATTTTTTAAAAATTTGAAATTTGTGAATTAAAAACATAACAAGTAATTAAATACGAAAAAAAATGAAAACATATTTATTAGAATTTATAAAACCATATCTCAAATTAATTGATAATGGTTGGTTATTTTGTAAACCATTTAAGTGGGTTTATATTATTATTGGTGCGATAATTTTTTTAATACCATTTTACGTTTTTTATGAAGCCATTGATAGTAATTTTTTTAAATTTGCTAATGCCTCTATGATTTTTGGATTTATTTTTATTTGGCTGATACTGTTAGTAGCGGGTATTTTAAGTTTTCAGCTATGGTGGGATAGAGCTAACAAATTAGTCGAAAACACTTTAGTTTCAGATGAATTTGTTGCGACACCGATATTAGCCAATTTGGTACAAACTTTTGGAGAATGGTTTGGAAGCTATATTGGAGCTGTTGGCTTTGCAATCGTATTAATCAGTTTACTTTTTGGGGCATCTTATGATTTAGGTGACTTTATGAAATATGGTGCATTAGGTCTAATTATTTTTCCAGTTATTGGGTACACAATAATTATTTTTATGAGATATTTAGCTGAATTAATGAGAGCAATCGCTGCTATAGCAAATAATACAAAAAAATAATAATTTGCACAATTAAAGTAAAAACAAAAATCATAGTAATACAATTTATATGGTTTTTGTTTTTCTTTTTATTAATAATTTAATTTTCTCTTCTTAAATAATCATCATATTCTACTTCAAATCTATTTTTGTGTTTTAGTTCTTCGTCTGCCAAAGAATTAAAAATGTCAATATATTTTTGAATGTGCGTGGATTTAGCAAGTTTTAAATATAAATCATAAGCAGCTTTTTCTCTTAACATTGCTAAAATTAAGGCTTTATCGTATGTTAAATTAGCTTTATCCTCAAATTTTTGTACTATATAATCTGCAATTTTAATATCTTTAATTTTCGATTCTAATAAGTTGAAGTCTCCTTCGGTTTTTACTTTTTCGATAAGAGATTTATGCTGCATTTCTTCTTTTGCAAATTGAAGGAATACATCTTTCATTTCTTGATTTCTGCTATTTTGAGATAAATTTACATAAAAATCAATAGACATTTGCTCACGGTTTATTGCAAAGTCTAAAATATCTGTAATATTTTCAAATTCTTTCATAAGCAAGAGTTAAAAATTAAAAATATCGTTTAATTTTTCAAAAACAATATCGCAAGAGTTCTTAAAATAACGATTTTCGTTGTTACAATCTGTAAAAATGAGTTTAGCTTGAGGTAATTTAGCCTCTGCGATAATATCAAAAATTTCTGAAGCTAATGAAGCTAAGTCTGTTTCTTGTTCAATACCGAAATTGTTAAAAAGTTGTTTAAACTGCTGTAAATTATTAAGTTCAATTTTAGAATCTAAGGTTTTTTCAAAATTTAAAATTGCTTTTTGAGTATTTGTAAAACTACCTCCGGTTTCGAAATGAAAACTTGCTGGAAGAATTAAATCGGCTATTTCGGCAGTTTTTGTCATAAAATAATCTTGAACAAGCATAAATTTTTTATTTGCAAACCATTTATCAGTAATGCTATTATCTATGCTTTGTCCGATTGGGTCTTCGCCAAAAATTAAAAAGTTTTCAAATTTAGCCTCTAAAATATTTTCGCATAAACAAGCATCAGAAGTAGAAATTGCTCCTGGTCGTAAATTTGGTCTTAATCCCATATCAATCAAACCTTGCGAGTTATTTTTCTCTTTAATACAAATAATTCCACTTGCTGTTTTGCCTGTTTTGCCTGTTAATATAGATAGATTTTGAATTTCTAAAACTGTTGTAGACTCTGTTTCGTCTTCCGAAAATATAATTACTGCTTTTTGTTCATTATTATATTCATTGGCAATATTTTTCAAATCACTTATCGAAATGTTACAAGCTTGGGCTAATTTTTCTAATTCAATTTCTTCTATTTTATTAAAATATTCAGAATAATCTATAGATTTTGATTCTAAATAAAATTTATTAAACAAAACTTCGTCAACAACAATTTTGTTAATAGCTTTAAAGAAATTATAAATTGATTTAGTTTCGATTATTTTATCACATTTATAGGCTATGGGAGAGTTTTTATTTTCTGTAATTAAAATAATTTCAGAATTATATCTATACTGAGCATTAAAAACAGCATGATTTATTAAGCTATTCGAATAATTCAAATTTGAGCCAATAATATAAATTTTGCCACAAGATTTAATTTCATCTAATGGCGTATTATTATTTGAAGCATAAGTATATCCTATCCCACGATTCAAATAATTTAAACTATTTATATTATTAGTTTTAAGTGCAGTTCTAACAAATTTTTGAATTAAATAAAGTTCTTCGTTAGAATATCTTCCTGAGGCAAAACTTATAGTTTTATCTTCATTACCGGAAATATTCTTTTTAATCAATTTAAAAGCCTCATTAAAACTAATTTCTTGCCATTGTCCATTTATTTTGTACAATGGTTTTGTAATACGATTTACATCATTAAAAATTCTATACCCAAATTTTGCTTTACTACCAATATTTGCGTTTTTATTTGCAATCCCTTTGCTTCCATCAGCTCTATATATAAAATTTTTTCTATGAAATAGTTCAATATTAGCACCTTCAGACGTAAAGCAGTCAATAGTTTCAAATTTATCAGGTTTTAATGGCAAAATTTTAAAAGGCACATTTTCAGTAATAGCTCCGGTTGGGCAAAGAGAAATACACATTCCGCAGGACTCGCAATTAGTTTGAGTCAATGATTTGAGCATACTTGGGGCGACAAAAGTTTCAAAACCTCTTTTTACAAGTCCAAGAGCCTTAGCCCCTACTAATTCTTCACAAACTCTAATACATTTCGAACACAAAATACATTTGTTGTTATCAATTTCTATTAAAGGGTGAGAAAAATCAATTTGATAAGAATTGAAATCTCCTGCATAAATTTTTTGATTAACTTCGTATTCGTCAGCATATTGTTGAAGTTTGCAGTCAAAAAATTCTGAGCAACCGCATTCGAAGCAACGCGAGGTTTCATTTAAAGCGACATCTTCATTCTCGTAGCCAAGTTCAACCTCATTGTAATTATATCTATCTTTTGGGTCTAAAACAGGCATTTCTTGACGTAATTGTTGTTTATATCTGCCTAAATAATCTTGAGATTCTTGCTGTTTAAAATTATCTTTTTTGCTTTTAAAAACTTCTATTTTAGGTTTAATTTCTTCGCCTATTAAATATTGGTGGCAAGACTTCCATGCTATTCCAGCTTGAGCAATTGCCTCAATTAAAGTAGCTGGACCGGTAACTCCGTCACCGGCGGCAAAAATTGAAGGCACTCCTGTTTGCAAAGTTTTTGGGTCAGCGTCAATATCTCCCCACTTATTTGCTTTTAACTCTCCTATTTTAACTGTAGAGTTTATGTCGTCTAAAAAATTAATATCTGTTTTTTGTCCGATTGCAGCTAAAATATAATCAGCTTCTAAGTCGTATTCAGACCCTTCAATAGGAATAGGTCTTCTACGTCCAGAGGCATCCGCTTCGCCTAATCCCATTTTTATTAAGCGTACAGATTTAATTTTTCCATTTTCATCTTTATTAACTTGAACGGGGTTATGTAAAAAGAGATATTCAACACCCTCAAGTTTAGACTCATGTATTTCGATTGGGTTTGCGGGCATTTCAGCTTCACTACGTCTATAAACTAGTTTCACATCGGTACTGCCCAAACGAATAGCAGAGCGACAACAGTCCATAGCCGTATTTCCGCCACCTACGACAATTATTTTTTTGTTTGTAAAATCGTATTTTTGTCCGGTAACTTCCATATTTCTTAAAAAATCTATTCCCGAAAATACGCCTTCAGCATCTTCGTCTCTACAGCCCAATAAAGTACCGCGTTGTGAGCCAATTGTTAAAATACATGTATGATATTTTTTTGCAATTTCTGAATATTTTAAATTTTCGCCAAGTTTTTGATTATAAAAAATATTTACACCTAAGTCAGTAATATTTTTGACTTCGGCATCTAAAATGTCATTTGGTAATCGATATTCAGGGATACCGTATCTCAACCAGCCTCCTGGGTGTTTTTGTGCTTCAAAAATATCGCATTGATGACCTTTTAACTGCAAATAATAAGCAGCAGAAAGCCCACCAGGTCCTGCACCAATAATTGCGACTTTTTTCCCTGTTGGTTTTTCTTTTTTAGGAATAAATTTTTCAACAGAATTTAAGTCATAATCAGAAGCAAAACGTTTTAGGTAATCAATTCCTACGGCGTTTCCTTCGTTTACTAAATTTCTTCTACAAGCTAACTCGCATGGTCGTACACAAACGCGTCCACAAATAGCAGGTAGGGGGTTTACTTCTTTAATTAAGGCAACAGCTTCGGAATAAAGTCTTTTTTCAATTAATGAAATATAGCCTTGTACGTCAACGCCAGCGGGGCAAGTTTCTTTGCATGGAGCGACACAATCCGCATAATGATTACTAAGTAATAAGTTTAAAGCAGTTTGACGAGCTTTGTAAACTTTCTCCGAATCAGTATAAATTACCATACCTTCAGCCACTTTAGTAGAACATGAGGGTTGCGGTTTTTTTATTCCTTGAATTTCCACAACACAAACATAGCAAGACGAAAAAGGTTCGAGTCTGTCATCATTGCAAAGTGTTGGAATAGAAATGCCTTCACGTTTGGCAACATCTATTATATATTCATTTGAATTTACTTTTATCGGCTTTCCGTTTAAAACTATATTAACTTTACTCATTCTTATTTTTAATATTAAGTTAAACTAATAGCTTCGAATTTACATTTTGAGAAGCAAACACCACATTTTATGCACAAATCCTGATTGATATTATGAATTTGTTTTAAACTTCCGGTAATTGCTTGTGTTGGGCATTTTTTTGCGCAAATAGTACAGCCTGTACATTTTTCTTCAACAATTGTGTAAGTTAACAAAGGTCGGCATTTTTTCGCAGGGCATTTTTTATCTCTAATATGAGCTTCGTATTCGTGTCGAAAATATTTTATTGTTGTAAGCACAGGGTTTGGAGCTGTTTGCCCTAATCCACAAAGCGAGTTATCAACTATTTGTTGTGAAAGTTCTTCAAGAAGTTCAATATCACCTTCCTGTCCATGCCCCTCAGTTATTCGGGTCAGAATTTCTAACATTCGTTTTGTTCCAATTCTGCAAAAAGTACATTTTCCGCAAGATTCTTTTACAGTAAAATTAAGGAAAAACTTTGCCATGTCAACCATACAAGTTGTTTCGTCCATGACAACCATTCCTCCTGACCCCATAATTGCACCTGTATTAGATACCGAATCGTAATCAATAATTGTTTCGCCTAAATATGCAGGAATGCAGCCTCCCGAAGGTCCGCCAAGCTGAACGGCTTTAAAATTCTTTCCGTTTTGTATTCCACCTCCGAGTTTAAATACAACTTCATTGATAGTCATTCCAAGAGGCACTTCAACTAATCCGCCTCTGTTAATTTTTCCTGTCAAGGCAAATACTTTTGTTCCAGGGCTATTTTTCGTACCATATTTTAAAAATTCGTCTGCACCATTATAAATAATCCAAGCTATATTAGCAAGCGTTTCGACATTATTAACATTGGATGGCTTTCTCCACAGACCTGCTTCTGCAGGAAAAGGAGGGCGTTTTCGTGGCATTCCTCTTTCTCCTTCAATTGAAGCAATTAAGGCGGTTTCTTCGCCACAAACGAAAGCGCCGGCACCTTCTTTTACAAAAATATCTAAATTAAAGCCTTTTATTCCACAAATATTCTGTCCAATAAAGCCATTTTCTCTTGCTTGTTGAAGTGCAATATTTAAACGTTTTATTGCCAACGGATATTCAGCTCTACAATAAACAATACCGCTATTTGCTTCAATAGCATAAGCTCCAATAATCATTCCTTCAATAATTGAATGAGGGTCGCCTTCCAAAAGAGACCTATCCATAAAAGCGCCCGGGTCGCCTTCATCAGCATTACAAATTATAAATTTATCATTTGACTTATAATTAGAAGCAAATTCCCATTTCTTCCCTGTTGAAAAACCTCCGCCACCTCTACCTCTAAGTCCTGATTTTTTAATTATCTCAATCACATCTTTATTAGTAAGACCTTGATTAGCAATCTTTTTAATAGCAAGATATCCGCCTTTTGCGATATAATCTTCAATTTTTTCAGGTTCGATTATTCCGCAATTTCTTAAAGAAATCTTTACCTGAGAATTAAAAAACTCGTCTTCCGTAGTTTCGATAATGTCGCTTTTGACAATATATTCATGTAAAGGAGTTTGTTCTAAAACATGAGATTGTATAATTTCAATAGCTTTATCTTCGGATATGTTACCATAAAGATAAGATCCATTTTCGTCAATAATTTCGACTAAAGGCTCTTTATAGCACATTCCGATGCAACTTGTTTTTTTAAGTATAAAATTGTAATTGCCGGCAAGTTGCATTTCTTCAATTTTCTTATAAACTCTCGTAGCACCTGCGGCAATTCCGCAAGAGCCTAAGCCAACTATTACCTGAACATTATTATTCATACTATAAATTTTCGTCAAGTTTTATTTTATTAATAATTTTATTTGCAGCCTTGCCGTTTAACTTTCCAAAAACCTCATCTCCTATCATCATTACAGGTGCTAAAGAGCAACAACCTAAACAAGCAACCGATTCCAAAGTAAATAACCCGTCTGCACTTGTTTCGCCGTCTTTAATTTCCAAACTTTCAAAGATAGCTTCACTAAGTTCAACCGCATTCTGTACGTGGCAGGCAGTACCATGGCAAACTTTAATGATATGCTTTCCAACAGGTTTAAGCCTAAATTGAGCATAAAAAGTAGCTACACCATACATTTGACTTTTGCTTAAACCTAAATCATTTTCATACTTATCAAAAACTTCTTGAGGTAAATATCCATAAATTGACATAGCTGCCTGTAGCAAAGGAATTAAATTACCTTTTTGTCCCTTATATTTTTGAATAATTTCGTCAAGTAAACTAATGTCAATTATATTTGATTCTGACTGTGTTTCAGGTATTTGCAGTCTTTTTATTCGCATTTTAGATTTATCTTTTAAGTTTGCGTAAAATTATAAAAATTCATAAAATACAATAATGTTTTATAAACTATTTATTAAACTTTTCGTTTCTTTAATTTTTAAATGAAAATTTTGATTTTATACATGCAAAAACAAATAATTTAACATAAACATCTAGGAAATATCGCCAAAGTCTTCAAAATTTTTGTTCATTTCTTTAATATAAGTTTTAAAAACGTGATTATTTTCATTTGAAAGTTCGGGGTCATTTTCTAAAATTTCTTCTGCAATATCTTTCACATATTGAATTAGTTGCCCATCTTGGCTTAAATTAGCCATTTTTAAATCTAAAGTAAAGCCACTTTGTTGCTTTCCTTCCAAACTACCTGGTCCTCGTAATTTCAAATCTTTTTCGGCAATTTCAAAACCATCGCTACTATTCACCATAGTTGAAATTCTATCGTAGGCATTTTCGCTTAAATTGTCGGCTGTCATTAATAAGCAATAAGATTGAGCGGTTCCTCGCCCTACCCTGCCTCTAAGTTGGTGCAACTGCGACAAGCCAAATCTTTCGGCAGACTGAATTATCATAACGCTAGCATTTGGGACATCGACTCCTACTTCTATTACTGTTGTAGCAATCATAATTTGAGTTACTTTGTCGGCAAACATTTTCATCGAAAATTCTTTGTCGGCAGGCTTCATTCGCCCATGAACAACAGAAATTTGATATTTTGGTGGCGGAAAAGCACGGCTATATCCTTCTAAACCGTCTTGCAAGTCTTTATAATCCATAGTTTCCGATTCGGAAATTAAAGGAAATACTACGTAAATTTGCCGTCCTGAAGCTATTTGTTTTTCGATAAAACCAAAAACTCTAAGTACATCTTTATCCATAAAATGACGAGTAATAATTTTGGTTCTACCCGGCGGTAATTCATCAATAACCGAAACATCTAAATCGCCATAAAGTGTCATTGCAAGAGTTCGCGGGATTGGCGTAGCAGTCATAACCACTATATGTGGTGGATTAATATTTTTTTGCCACAATTTTGCACGCTGTTCTACTCCAAACCTGTGTTGCTCATCAATAACCACCATGCCTAAATTATGAAATTTAACATTCTCCTCAATTAGTGCATGGGTACCAATAATTATATTTAGCTTTCCGTTTTCTAAATTTTCATGTATTTTATGTCTATCTTTCTTTTTTACAGAGCCTGTCAAAATTGCAATATTAATATCTAAATCTTTCAAAAAATTACTAATTGAACTTAAATGTTGCTGAGCCAAAATCTCTGTCGGTGCCATAATACAAGCCTGATATCCATTATCTACCGCCATTAACATTGTTAATAATGCCACTAAAGTTTTTCCGCTGCCAACATCTCCTTGCAACAAACGATTCATTTGTTTTCCACTCGACACATCGCTTCGAATTTCTCGCATAACACGAGTTTGAGCATTTGTTAATTTATAAGGGATATTTTTTGTGAAACACTCCTTTAAAATTTTATCGTTTTTTTTATCAAAAATAAAACCCGGCGTATTTTTTTTTCTGTTAAGTTTTAATTGCTGAAGATTTAACTGAATATAAAAAAGTTCTTCAAACTTTATTCTAAACTGAGCGGCTGTAAGTGTTGTGGTGTCAGTTGGGAAGTGTAATTCTCCTAAAGTTTCTTCTAAACCTTTTAATTTATATTTACTTCGAAACCAAGGCGGAAGCGTTTCATTAATTTGCCCTTTTACTTGCTTTAATAAAGTGTCGCACAGTTTCTGTATGGTTTTTGAATTAATAAAATTGTTTTTCAGTTTTTCTGTTGTGCTGTACTGCGGATATAAATTACTAACTAACTGAGATTGCCACTTTTCCAAATCTTCAATGTCGGGATGTACAATATTTAGCCTTGAGCCAAAAAGATTAGGTTTTCCAAAAATAACATATTCTTTATTTCGGCTCAAAGAATTTAAAATCCAAGTTATGCCTTGAAACCAAACAATTTCAACGACTCCGGTTGAATCTGTAAAATAGCCTGTTAGTTTCTTTTTATTTTTTGAAATATTGCTTGTTTCTAAATGAGTAAATTTCCCTTTTAATTGAATATATGGCAAATCTTTGTGAAGCTCCGAAATATTATAAAATTTACTCCTATCAATATAACGATATGGAAAATTAAATAATAAATCTTTCCAAGTAAACAAACCCAACTCAGTTTTTAATAACTCAGCTCGCTTTGGTCCTACACCGGGTAAATATGTTAGCTCATTATCTAAAATTGTCATATTTGCCTTTATCAAAAATACAAAAATAAAAAAAATGTTAAAGACTAAAAATTTATATCTTCTATATTTTCTATTACAAAAATTATGTAACTTGCAAAAATTTTTCTTAAATTATGCTATCATTTTCAAATATATCATATTTTTTCACAGCAAAACAGAACAAATTACTTCCTGAAATATTTTCTAATTATTTGTTACAAAAGCGTTTTACAACTGAAAATTATGAAATTGCTTTAAAATACTGGCAAGGTCTTTTGAATAATTATGAAGAGATAGAAATTATTGATTTTGGAGCGAGTTCTCGCAAATTTAGCAATAATTTTCGAAAAATAAGAGATATTGCTAAAATATCGGGTACTAAGCCACATTTTGGCTCTTTTGTTCAAAAATTAATTCAAAGTTTTAAATTAGAAACTGCCTTGGAAATGGGAACATCTATTGGAATTGCAACTATGTTTATGGCTTATACTAATGATAAAATTTTTGTTGACGGCATTGAGGCTTGCCCACAAACAGCTAATTTCTTGCAAAGACAAATCAAAAACTTAAATATTTCAAATATTAAAATTATAAATAATGATTTTGACAAAGTTTTTGAAAATAATCTTTTATCAAATAAAAAGTATGACTTAATTTTTATAGATGGCAATCATCAGGGAAAATATTTATTAAAATATTATGATTTTCTTTCTAAAAACAATTTTTCGGACAAATGTATAATCATTTTAGACGATATTAATTGGACTAAAGATATGTTCGGTGCTTGGAAAAAAATTACAAGAGAGAATAATGCCTGTTATTTGAATTTTTACAGGTTTGGGATAGTTTTTTGGGGATATAATTTTAAAAATGGAGTTTTTAAGGTAAAATTTGTTTAATTTCGTAAAACAAAACATAAATAAAAGTGGAAAAAGTAATTGAACTTCAAAATATTGTTAAAGACTATTATGTTGGAAGTATTACCGTTAATGCTTTAAAGGGCATAGACTTGAGCATAAATAAAAATGAGTATGTAGCCATAATGGGCCCGTCGGGAAGTGGAAAATCTACTTTAATGAATATTATTGGCTGTTTAGATAGCCTAACTTCGGGAAAATATGATTTAAACGGAACAGATGTTAGTTTTATGAGCGACAACGAACTTGCAGAAATTAGAAATAAAGAAATTGGCTTTGTTTTTCAAACTTTTAATCTTCTACCTCGTTATACTGCTTTCGAAAATGTTGTTTTACCCTTAGTTTATGCGGGCACTTCGACAAAAGAAAGGCAAAAACGAGCTCAGGAAGTTATTGATTCTGTTGGTCTTAGCGATAGGTCTCATCACAAACCTAACGAACTTTCGGGAGGTCAGCGACAGCGTGTAGCGGTTGCAAGAGCATTGGTAAATAAACCTTCGATAATTTTGGCAGATGAGCCAACAGGAAATCTCGATACCAAAACATCTATAGAAATAATGGCGCTTTTTCAAGAAATTCATAAACAAGGTAATACAATAGTTTTGGTTACTCACGAAGAAGATATTGCTCTTCATGCACATAGAATTGTTAGATTACGCGACGGTTTGATAGAATCGGATATTATTAATGAACATCCTGTACTAAATATGGTTTAATTCAAAAATTTATTAAATGAAAATTTACACTAAAACAGGCGATAAAGGCACAACTTCACTCCTTGGGGGGCAAATTGTAAGAAAAGATAATCTTAGATTAGAAGCTTATGGTAGCCTTGATGAGTTAAATTCCTTTATCGGCATGATACCAAATTTCGATATCGATGATTTTGATAAAAATATTATAAATTTTATTCAAAACCGCTTGTTTGACATAGGCTCTATCCTCTCTGCCGAAGAAAAAAATGCAGAATATCCTTTGCCAAAACTTAGACAAATTTCAAAATCTGATATTCTAGTTTTAGAACAAGCTATAGATAGAGATAGCGACAATTTACCTGACTTAACAAATTTTATTTTACCAAGTGGAAGCGAAATTATTAGCTGGTGTAATATCTCCCGCACTGTTTGTAGACGCGTCGAAAGACGTATAATTTCCGCAAAAGACGAAATTATTCTTCCAGATGAAATTATTATATTTATTAACAGATTATCTGATTTTTTATTTATTTTAGCTAGAAAATATGCTTTACAAAATAATATTAACGAAATTTTATGGAATAATGATTGTTAATTAAAAAAATAGTTATATTTTCGCAATCCATTTTTTTAGAAATTACGAACTAATAAAAATTGAAATTATTATGTATTGGACACTTGAATTAGCTTCAAAATTAGAAGATGCTCCTTGGCCAGCTACCAAGGACGAGTTGATAGACTATGCAATCCGTTCGGGCGCACCTTTAGAAGTTATAGAAAATCTTCAAGAGATTGAAGACGAGGGTGATATTTATGACAGTATTGAGGATATATGGCCCGACTACCCAAGTAAAGACGATTTCTTCTTTAACGAAGACGAGTACTAAACCCAAAAAATCTAAAAAGAGGCAAAGTCCTCTTTTTTTTCTAAATTTAATTATAAATATGAATTTATACAAACAACCAGTTTTTCAAATATTTACTCTTGAAGGAGTTAAACATATAGATCCAGCAGAAGCATATAAACTACTGAAAAACAACGAATTGTTTTTCGTTGACGTCAGAGAAGAGATTGAATGTAGCTATGAATTTATAGATTCGGATAATATCCTTTATCATCCTATGTCTGTAATAATGGACAGATTGTCTTCTATTCCAAAAAATATTCCTTTAGCTATAATTTGTAATGAAGGTATTAGAAGTGTTAAAGTTGCTAATTTGCTAAATTTACAAGGTTTTGAACAAGTTGCTAATGTAGATGGTGGCTTAATTGCATGGATAAATCAATCTTTACCTTTGGTAAAAATTGAATCTTCAGAAACAAATTATTTTGATGATGACCCTTGCAATCCTTCTAAATGTGCAGGAGGTTGTTCAGGCTGTCATTAAATTTTTTAATTATTTTCCTTTTTACTAACAAGATATTCAATCATAGATTTGAATATCATTAAACCGTCAGTGTTTCTAAGTTCTGGGTCGGAAGCTCTTTCGGGGTGAGGCATCATTCCGAAAACATTTTTCCCAGCATTACAAACACCTGCAATGTTCATTAAAGATCCATTAGGATTAGCCTTTTCATTTAAATTTGCCTTTTCATCGCAATATCTCCAGACAATTTGCCCATTCTGCAACATTTCTTGCAAAGTGGTTTCAGGTGCATAATAACGCCCTTCGCCGTGAGCAATAGGAATTTTAAGAGCTTTGTCTTTTGAAATAAACTGTGTCATAGCTGTTTCGGTATTTTCGGCTTTTATAAATTGATTTTTACAAATAAATTTTTGATTATTATTATGCAAAAGTGCCCCAGGCAACAAGCCTGCTTCGCATAAAATTTGAAATCCATTACAAACGCCAAAAACTAAACCGCCATTATTAGCAAATTCAATAACTTTTTCCATAATTGGTGAAAAACGAGCCAAAGCACCAGATCTGAGATAATCGCCAAAAGAAAAACCGCCAGGGATGGCTATAGCATCACAATTTTGCAAATCTGTATCTTTATGCCACAACTCAACAACTTCTTGTCGTAAAATATCTTTTAATACGTAAGCCATGTCGTAGTCGCAATTTGAACCCGGAAAAGTAAGTATACCAAATTTCATATTTGTAAAAATTAATTTTCCTCAAAGATAAAACTATTGTAAAAAAATGCAAAATATAATTAAATAATTACATGAAATATTTAATATGTAATTTGTTTTTTAGCTTGTTATTTTATTTACCTTATCACCGATATTTTAAAAACTTTAGCTTTTATTTTTACAAAATATAAAAAGTAAAATCTCGGATATAGTTTGAAATTACAATATTATTTCAAACTATTAGTTTTTTACATATTTCCCATATAGCGATTCCACCGCTTACCGAAACATTTAGCGAGTGTTTTGTTCCATATTGTGGAATTTCAATGCAAAAATCACAAATATCCAAAATGTCTTGGTCTATGCCATTAACTTCATTACCAAGTATTAATGCTATTTTATCAGTATTGTCAATTTTAAAATTTTGAATATCAATACTTCCTTGTGCTATTTCAAGAGCAATAATTTTATAGTTTTCATGTTTTAACTCCTTAACAGCTTCGAGAGCAGAATTAAAATACTTCCAATTTACAGTTTCGCTTGCTCCGAGTGCAGTTTTTTGAATATCTCTATGTGGTGGTTTACCTGTAATTCCGCATAAATAAACAGCTTTCCCTGCAAAAGCATCCATAGTTCTAAAAATTGCTCCTGTATTATGATGCGAACGAATATCATTTAAAACTACAATTAAAGGCAGTTTTTCTTTTATGGCAAATTCTTGGGGCGAAATTCTTCCGATTTCGTGAATAGGCAATTTTCTTATCATTATTCAATATTTAAAGCTAAGCAAGCCATTAAAGCGGAGGCCTCCTGCAAAAAGTTTTCATTCAAATCAAAATATGGATTATGCAAACCTGTAAAGCCCTTATTATCTCCGGCAATTCCAGCTCGATAAAAAACAGCAGGAACTTCTTGTGCATAATAAGAAAAATCTTCTGCTGTCATTCTAATTTCCATATTTTCAACTTTTTCAAATCCTATAAACTCTTTTGCAAAACTCATAATTTCTGAATTTAATTCAGGATTATTATAAACAGGTGGATAGCCATGTCGGATTTCAAATTCCACTTTACAATCGTATAAATCAGCGTATTTATTGGCAATTACTTTAAGTTTTACTTGAATATCTTTCCTAAGTTTTTCATCAAAAGTTCGCATTGTTCCTTCGGCTAATGCAATTTCGGGTATCACATTAATAGAACCGTTTGCCGATATTTTTCCAAAGGCAATAATAAAAGGCATTTCAGATTTTAAGCTAAATCTAAGTTGATTTGCTTCTACCAAAAAATGTGTTAAAGCTAAAACTGTATCGCTTCTTTTATTAGGCAAAGCAGCATGTCCGCCTTTTCCCGAAAACGAAATATAAAGCTCATCTGAAGACGCCATTACATAATTTGGTGCAAAACTAAACTTTCCTGAGTCTAATTCGGGCAAAACATGCTGTCCTAATACTTTTGTAATTTCATATTTTTTGAGCAATCCTTTGTCTATAAGCATCTTTGCACCGCCAGGATTTCTTTCTTCGGCTGGTTGAAATATTAAAATAATATTGCCTTTTAAATAATGTTTTAGTTTTTGCAAAATTATTGCTGTGCCAAGTAAGGAAGCCGAATGAGCATCATGTCCACAAGCATGCATTACGCCTTTGTTTACAGACTTAAATTCATAATTAGTAAGTTCTTCAATGGGCAAAGCATCAATATCGGCACGTAAAGCTATATTTTTACCTGATAATTCTCCTTTAATAATTCCTATTACAGAATTTTCGCCAAAAGACTCATCTATTTCAATATTATTTTCCAATAAAATATTTTTAATAAATTTTGCAGTTTCAAACTCTTCAAAAGAAAGTTCAGGATTTTTATGAATATGTCGCCTATACTCTACTATTTCGGGAAAAATCTTAGCAGATAAGTCTTTAATTTCTTGTTTTATATTTTTCATAAAATGCTTTTTAATTTTAAAAATCTGTACTTAAAGACAAATAAAACATTCGAGGTTGAATAATATTTCCGTTAATACCCCAAGCCCAGTCGGCACGCAAAAAATAGCCTAAAACTTTAGACCTTAAACCAAAGCCATAACCCGAAACTATTGGGAAATTATCGTTATGGATAATTATACTAACTGGATAATTATCATAATAATCATTTTCATAAGCATTATTTCCACTAAAAGGCGACCAAGCACTCCAAGCAGAGCCTATGTCGAAAAAGCCAATAATTTGAAAATTTTTCAAAAAACTATTGTTCAAAGGGCGTTTATAGAAATAAGCAATTACGGGGCATCTTAATTCGGCATTTATAACAGAAAAATTTGTTCCATTTCTTATATTTTGGTTAAATCCACGTAAATTTGTAGCAACAGCTTGATAAACATAATTAACATTTGGGTCAATTCTAATATTTTGATTAAAAGTTGGATTTTTAGATGATAAATTTATCCAATTATCCATACCGCCAAGATAATAAATTAGTTTTGCCGTGCCAAAAGATGCAGAACCAGCGGCTCTAAAGGCAAAAATAAAATTTTTGTGAATAGATTTATAATACCTAAAATCATAGCCAGCAACAAAAAGTTCGGTTAGTCCTTTTTTAATTTCTATATAATTTTCTCCAAAAATTTTAAGCCTTGTTCCTGACAAAATATTAGTGCTTATTTGTTTTGTATTGTCAAAAATATATTCAGCCTTTGCTCCTCCCCAATAATCGTAGACATCGGCTTGTTTTAAACTTGGCAAATCAATAGATAATAATGAATAATGATTTTGTCTAAGATTAAAAGTAAATTGAAACGCATCGACTTGCGAGATTGGATAACGCAAAATATAAAAGGCTTCGTGAGTAAAAGACTTAAAATAATAATCGTAAGCATAATTATTCAAAGCCTGACGATGTAAAACTAATTGCTTATTCCAACGCTTTTTCAAATTCTCAAAACTCAATAAATACTCGTTGCTATCAAAATTTCCTGAAAACCTAAACCCTGCTGTAATTCGATAGTCTTCAAATAAGTCATAACTTGCAACTTTCATTATTAAATTAAACCCGGGATTAAAATAAAAAGCAGAACCTGTAAAAGTTTGATAAGAATTACTCAAAAATCCAAAGTCAACTTGGCTAACTAAATAATTTGTATAAAATGTTGTATGGTATTTTAAAGTTCGTGGTTCCTTAGCTTTCCCGTCTTCATCAAACTCAGATTTCTCAACTTTTTCAGACTTTAACACTTCTTTTTCAAAACTATAATCATTAATATCTATCATTTGATTTTCAGTAGTAGAAATTAAATTTTCTAAGTTATCTTTTTCTTCTAATATTTTTTCGTCGCTTGTTTTCTTTAATTTTTTAGTTTGATTTTCAAAATAATTACGCCAAGCTGTTTTTTCAGACTGTACTGGTTTTGTAGGTAAATTTTCATTGTATAATAATTGAAATTTACTATTATTTTTATAAAGCATTGCATTTGAAACGGAAAATCGGTCAGGATTATATTCCAAAATATTATTGGGATAATTTGTAAGTTGCGATTTATCTAAAAAATATCTGTAATGAGTAATTGTATCAACAAAATTAACGGCTGAATCTATTCTTGCCACATATAAATTTTTAATTCCGTTTTCATCAGAAATAAAAGAAAAGTTTTTATTTTTAAGTTCAGGAAATTCTTCGTCAGCTAACTCTGTATTAGTAATTTGTTCTAAAGTTTTTGTTTTTATATCATATAAAAAAACATCTTTATTAGTTTGTAGGTCAACAAATGTATTTCCTTTACTTCCCAGTTTATTTGTTTTTCGATTTGAAGAAAAAACAATTTGTTGAGATTTATTTACAAATTTTGGCTGATAATCGTCAGCAATATCTGAAGTAATATTTTCGAAAGTGTTAGCAATGATATTAAAAATAAAAATATCGGATTGTCCTAAGCTAAATGCTGATAACACTAAGTACAAACCATCATGCGAGTAGTCAAAAGAACTAATTTTATCAACATACATTTGCACTTCTTTAAACTCTTTAGTTTCAAAATTATAAGTTGTATAGTAAATATTACCTTTTTTTTCTATAATAAAGCCTAAAATTTTACCACTAGGGTGCCAGTTTAAAATTGGGTAAGAATAATCGGGAATTTGGTCTAAAACATGCTCTCTTTTAAGAATTGTTCTCTTTTTGCTTGTTTTTAAGTCTAATACTTTTATTTTATATTTTCCTGAATTATTTTCTACCCAAGCAATTTTTTCAGCATTAGCTGAATATTGTAATTGTGCATAATTCAAATATTTTTTTGTTTTAGTTAGAATATTTTTCCCTTGCGGGTTTTCTGTTGTAAAGCTAAAACTTTGATATTGAGCTTTATAAAAATCAATCATAGATTCTTGCAAATTTTGCAAGGAAAATCCCAAAACATATAAAAAAGCACTTTCTGTATTTTTTGTAACCCTACTCAGATAGACGATATTAGAAATAACTTTTTCGCCGTAAACTCTTGCAATATAATTCCATATAGCATGACCGGCAATAGCAGCGTCATCGCCATTAAGATGGTTTAAGTTTTTGAATTTATTAGCAAAAATAGCATTTCTAACAAGATTTTCTATATTTGTGTCCCAGCCAATTGAAACATAGCTTAATAGACCTTGTAAATACCATTGAGGGACGCTAATTAGAGTATTATTAGCAATTTTTGAGCTAATATCCTTTCCGTAGAGTAATTCGTTTAAAAAGACGTTAGCAATAGCAGATTTAACTTGTATTTCAAGTTTTTTAATATCTCCTTCAATAAAAACAAAAGCGATATTGTCAACAACTTTTGTAACTCCACCGATATTATATTGTTCATCGCCAGTGTTCAGTCCGATATTGGATTGACGAAAATCCGACTGGTTATCATAAATAACAAAAACTATCCTTTTTTTCAGCTGATGTTCGAATAAAGTTTGAATTTCGGCAATATTTTTATTTGCAATACTAGCTGTTTTTAGTGCAAGGTCTTTACTTCCGGCAACAAAATAAGTATCGAAGCTCTGAAAACGAAAATAAAACCACTCAAACTCTTCGAATTGCACTCTATTTTTGCCAAATTTCATTTGATGTCCATTGTAAAATTGGGCATTTAAACCAAAGCTAGACACCAGTAAAAAAACAAATATTGATATTTTATAAAGTCTTTTCAAAAATTTAAAAAAAAATATGTTCGCAAAATAATAAAATTTTTTACAAAATTAATCTTAATTTTGATAAGATAACAAAACTGTTTATATCTTTGTTAAGCATAAAAAATTTAATTATGAAAAAAATAATTTTAATTATATTAGCTTTATCTATTTTAAATGCTTTATACTCACAAACCGATGAAGTAAAGTTTTCAAAAACTGGTTGGAATTTTGGTTTATTGCCTGTTGTATCATATAATTCTGATTTAGGTTTTCAATATGGAGCTTTAACAAATATTTATAATTATGGCGATGGTTCTAGCTTTCCGAAATACAAACATTCAATTTATTTTGAAGTAAGTCGATATACTAAAGGTTCGGGAATTTATAGGTTTTTTTACGATTCAGAGTTTGTTATACCAAAAACAAGATTAACTGTCGATGTTTCGTATTTACCCGACCAAGCATTAGATTTTTTCGGATTTAACGGTTATGACGCTGTTTATAATTCAAATTTTTCAAATCAGAACTCGCCTGATTATAAAACAAGAATGTATTATAAACATAAAAGGGATATTTTTCGATTAAAAGCTGATTTCCAAGGTAGTTTGGGGCTAAAAAACTTAAATTGGGTTTTAGGCTATAATTTTATGACAGTAAAAACAGGTTCTGTGCCGATAAGCAAACTAAATGATGGAAAAAAACCCGAAGACCAACTTCCTTCTGTTCCAAGCTTATACGACAATTATGTATCTTGGGGAATTATTAGTCCTGAAGAAAAAGATGGTGGTTTACATAATAGCTTAAAGCTAGGTTTTGTTTATGACTCTCGCGACAACGAGCCATGTCCAATGAAAGGAATATGGTCGGAATTGGTTTTATTTAACTCTATTAGCAAAGATTTTGTTTTTGGAAAATTAGCTGCTACTCATCGTCAGTATTTTACCATTATTCCTAAGGATTTATCTTTTGTTTATCGCTTAGGCTACCAAGGAATAGTTTATGGAAAATCTCCTTTTTATATGCTTCCTTACATGATTTACTCATATATGCCTTCATCTACAGTTGACGGATTAGGTGGAAATAAATCGATTAGAGGTATGATTAGAAACCGTACTGTTGGTGATGGAATGGTTTACGCTAATGCTGAATTCAGATATAAATTTGTAAGATTTAAATTTATTAAACAAAATTGGTATGTGGCTTTAAATCCATTTCTTGACGCAGGAATGGTAGTTCAAAAAACAAAAATTGATAAGTCTAATATGCCAAGTGAAATTCAGCAAGTCTTATATTTTAATAATAATGCCGAAACTATTCATTTAACTTATGGCGCAGGTTTGCATATTGCCATGAATGAAAATTTTGTAATTGCCGCCGATATTGGTTTACCTATGAAAAAAGATGATGGAAAAATGGGGATATATATTGGCATGAATTGGTTGTTCTAACGAGTTAATAAAGTTTGTAAACTAAATATGTAGATCAACGATAATTTTTAGCAATATTTCATTTTGTACAATTCTCGATTATTATTTGCTACCCGAAAGCCAATAGGTAATATATTTTTATAAGATATAATCTTGAACCGTAAAAGCCTTTAAAGGAGATTGTCCGATGGCTATTGATTATAAATTATCAATAAAGTTAAAAACCGTATTATTGAAAATTTCAGGTTTATCAATATTCACAACATGTCCACAATTTGGGATAACAATTAATTTTGAGAAGTTAACATGAGTTTTAATAATTTGTTGAATTGCTGGTAAGAACATTGAGTCTTCGTCTCCCATAACATATAATGTAGGAATTGGAAGCTCTATATTTCTAAACATTTTCAAAATTGGATTAATATCGGCTGTAATTTTATACCAACGGATAAATTCTTTTCTATACACATTTTTTGCTTCACGCACAAATAAGTTTCGCGATTGTTTATGATTTTCTTTTGGCATGATAATAAAAGCAAAAAACTTATAAAGTATCATGTATGGCACAAATGATTTGAAAATAAAACCAAGTTTCATAAGGATTTGCGAACGAATATTAAATTT
>CAYRQZ010000041.1:0-20476 GCA_964426585.1 uncultured Bacteroidales bacterium
GCTAATCCAGCGTTATTAACTAGTAGGTCAATTTTTTTAAAATTTTCGGGTAGGCTATCTATTGCTTTGGAAACATCTTCGTTAGAACGAATGTCGAAGTTTAAACAAATAACTTTGGCTTGATTGTCATTTTCAATTTCTCTTTTTAACTGTTCTAGTTTGTTTAGTCGTCTTCCGGTAATTATTAAATCATAATTATTATGAGCAAGAAGAATAGCAGTAGCATAACCAATGCCAGAGGTAGCACCAGAGATAAAGGCAATTTTTCTCATTTTGAAATATTTTTAACTATTAATATATCTTTTAGCTGCAACATATTCGTGAGGACTAATGAAAGTATTTGTTTCGGGTATAATGATATATCCTTTTCCTTCGGGATTATATTTTTCGAAAAGCGTAATAATTTTTTCGGCGTATTCTTTAATAGAATTATTTCCGACAAGGTTTAATTCTGATAAATTAATAAATTCATCATCTTTAAAATTATAACAAAGATTACTTTGTTCAGTTGTTATGGTAATTTGTCCCCAATTTTCAAAAAATCTGCTAGTATTTTTTAGCATTAGTTTAAAATGTTGAATGTGATTTATGTTTAGGTATAAAGAATTAATAAATCCAATATTTTCTTGTTTACAAAGCGCTTCAAATTTTTGAATCCACTGCCAATATTTTGGGTTATCGGGGTGAATAAAAGGAAATAAATTACAACTTAAGTTGTAGTCGTAATGTCCAAAGGCAATATTTTTGAATCTTGGGTTTTTGAATTTAATAATTTCTTCTAAATTTTTAAAAGCTTCATTGCTTTCAATAATTGGTATAACTTCTTCGTATCTAATGTTTTCGGTTTCGTTTAAAAATTTTTCAAGAATTTGTAGTGAAGAACAGTTAGACAGGAAAATACATCGCATTTTAATATCTCCAATATTTTTTATAGCTTCAATATCATCAAAATATCTATTTGTGCCGTATTCGTTAATTCTAAATCCAAGCCAATTTTTAAGGATTCTTGGTTTGAATTTATTAAATAATTTAATAACCTTTTCTCGGTAGGCAGATTTATATCTATTTGAATCATTTGTTTTAAAATCTATAATACTGTCTTCAAAATCAAAGCATGATACAGTGTTTTTTTCGATAAGTTGACGATGAAAGTCGACAAAAGAATCTTCTTTAAATTTTACAAATTGATATGAAGTAATCATAAAGAATAAAATTATTATTTGTTTGCAATGTTTTTTTCAAAAACTCTTAATCCAAATCTACTTAATTTATAGGCGATATAAATTAGTAAAGGCCAGGAAATGAACATTATTATTTCTTTAAAATATTGCATGATTATAAATTTTTAATTTAATAAATTATTTCGTTATTATTGTTAATTTCTTTTTCTGAAATTTTATTTTTATTCATTGCTCTCCAAACAATAATTATGTAAGCAATTACTACTGGAATAAACAATGAAACTATGCTCATTACTTTTAAGGTAAATAATGAGGACGAAGCATTTTGAATAGTTAATGAGCTTTGAATGTCGAACTTAGAAGGATAAAACGCTGTATTATTATATCCTAAAATTAGGAATAAGGACAAAACGGTTAAAAAAGCTCCAATTCCAACCAACCAAAAGCCTTGGTCGTATTTACTTTTATTAAAATAAGTTTTTCCAATTCCGAATATAACTGCTAAAACTCCAATTAAAAACATAATAGCAATAAGAGGCATTTGGATAAAATTATTAAAATACTTGTATTTTTCCATGCTTATTATTCCTTCTGAGTTAAGAGCAAATCCCTCTTTTAGAAATAATTTTAATAAAAAAGTTAAAAAGAAGATTAGAAATGGGATAGTATTAACCAAAAGTTTCTTTTTTGATTTTTCAACAATATTTGTGTTATCAATTGTCATGATAAAATACAGCAATCCTAATATTCGAGTTAGGAAGAAAATAGCTAGTCCAAGAGAAATATTATGCCAATTTAACAAGGCTTCTAGTCCACGTGTATTGTTATGCCAGGTCATATTATTAAGATTATTTAACGAAAAATCGGCACCATTAAACATTGTGCCGACAATAGTTCCTAATAATATTGTACCAAATAACCCGTTAATAATAAGCAATGTTTCAAAAAACTTGTGTCCAAATATATTTCCTTTTTTTGACCTATATTCGTAAGAAATAGCTTGAATAGTGAAAACGAGTAATAAAGCTGTCCATGCCCAGTACGCTCCACCAAAGCTAGTCGAGTAGAATAGGGGGAAAGATGCAAAAAAAGCTCCTCCAAAAACAACTAATGTTGTAAATGTAAGTTCCCATTTTCTTCCTAATGTATTAACAATTAAATCTTGTTCATTTTTATTATTTGCAATGCAATAAATTAAAGTTTGCCCACCTTGCACAAACATTAGAAGTACTAAAGCGGCGGCAAGGAATGAAATAATAAACCACCAGTATTGTTGCAGAAACAAATAGCTAATTTCTAGACTTATCATAATTATTTTTCTCCCTCATTTTGCGGACTTTCGGGTCCAATTTTAACAAATTTTGACATAATGCTTATTTCTATAATAATTAAGACAGTAAAAATTGCCGCAAAAATCCAAAATGTTAATTGAACAGATGCTGAACTAATATTTGTAACAGCAGCACTTGTTGTCATTAAATCTTGTATAACCCAAGGTTGTCTTCCGACTTCTGCAACTATCCAGCCTGATTCGCTAGCTATATATGCCATGGGTATTCCTAATAGTCCGATAATATACAAGAGTTTAGAATATTTTAGTTCGGTAATTTTATTTTTGATGCTTAGCCAAGCAAAAATTAGAAATATTAAAACGAACAAGGTTCCCAAAATGACCATAATGTGAAAACTGTAAAAGACTAAAGGTACGTGCGGCACAATGTCTTGTGGATTTTTTATATAAGAATATCCAAAATGAGGGAAGGTATATTTTAAAATTTCTAATTGTTGTGAGGCAATAATATCATCATTGTCTTTTTTTGCTTGTTTGTATGTTATTAGCGCTTGTTTAGCTGAATCTCCAAGTGCTTTTCTTTGTTCTATTGAAAGTATATTTCTTTCAGGGTTTCCGTTAATAATATCGTAAATTCCGGGTACATAAGTTTTAGTGTCGAAATCAATAAGGAAGGACAACATACCTTTAAAGCTAAATTTTATTAAGAATGGTTTTTCATCATTTTCAATTGTTTTTTTTGGGTTTAAAATAGCAAAAGCCATAAGCTCGGCTTCTTCGCCACCATGATATAGTCCTTCCATGCTTGCTAATTTCATAGGTTGATGTTTAGCTACTTCAACAGCAGAGCCATGTCCGGTATAAATTGTCATTAAAATCCCAATCATTCCAAAAATAGAAGCGACAATAATACTTCGTTTTGCTAATAAAATTTCGCGTTTTTTAAGTAAATAATAAGAGCTTATTCCAATAACGAAAAGTGCTCCTAATGTGTAACCGCTAAAAACGGTATGTAAAAACTTATTAACTGCTGTTGGAGATAATAATACTTGCCAAAAATTTAGCATTTCATTTCTGGCAGTTTCGGGATTGAAAACCATTCCTACAGGGTTTTGCATCCATGCATTTGCAACTAATATCCAAAGTGCCGAAAGGCTTGCTCCAATTGCAGTTAACCATGTTGCAGTAAGATGAAACTTTTTGCTAACTTTGTTCCAACCGAAAAACATTATTGCAATAAATGTAGATTCCAAGAAAAAAGCCATAATTCCTTCGATAGCAAGGGGGGCGCCAAAAATATCGCCAACAAACCAAGAATAATTCGACCAATTAGTTCCAAACTCGAATTCTAAAATTAGTCCGGTTGCAACACCAATGGCGAAGTTAATTCCGAAAAGTTTCATCCAAAATTTTGTTATTCTTTTCCATTCGTTGTCGTTAGTTTTGACATAAATTGTTTCCATTATAGCAATAATAAACAATATCCCTAATGTTAATGGAACAAAAAGCCAATGATACATTGCAGTTAAAGCGAACTGGGCTCTTGACCAATCAACCAAAGATAAGTCAATGTTTAGCAGTAGTTGCGTCATTTTTTTGATTCTTTTGTTAGTTCATTAAATACATAATTAGCTCTATCTTCGTTATTATCAAAGTTCTTTTTTAAAAAATTTGGGAAGAAAATAAATTTTACTAAAACAAATATTACAAATAGTTTTATAAGCATGATTAACCAAATTTGTCTTCCCCATTTTGGCATTGTACGAAAACCTTGATAATAAAAACTAATAATACGCTTAAGCATTTTTAATTAAATATGGTGCAAAAATAAGGATTTATTTTGATATATTTTTATTGACTTGTATTTTTTTTAATATCAATGTTAAGTTTAGATTTATCAGGAGTAATAAGATCTACAAGTTTAAAATACATGCAAGAACCCATTTTTCAGGCACTTGACTAAACCAATATAGTTTTTCACCATACTTATCTTTTAGTCTAATTGTTTGATCATCAATGTAGTATAGTTTATTGCCATATTTATCTTTAGCTCTTATTGTATTTGAGTCGAAATAAAACAGTTTTTCTCCATACTTATCTTTTAGTCTAATTGTTTGTCCGTCTAAATAAAAGAGTTTGTCCCCATACTTGTCTTTACGGCGAATAGTTTGGTTTTCAAAATAATATAATTTTTGTCCATATTTATCTTTAAGTCTTAGGGTGTTATTATCAACAAAGTATAACTTTTCGCCATATTTATCTTTTAGGCGTATTTCTTGACTAAAAAGATTAACGGAAAACGTAAGGCAAATAATAAATTCAAAAAATAAGATTATTTTGGTCATGTCCAAAGCTGTTTTGTCATGATTTTTGCAAAGGGCAAAAATCACGCCAAAACCCTATAATATTCACAAATAAAAAAACTGCAAACTTTTATATTTGCAGTTTTTTTAATTTTTATTTATTTAGAATGGTAAATCATCGCCGGGGTCGCTTTCCAATTCCATTGGAGGAGCTTCGTTAGCAGTGAAGTCTGGAGTCTTTTCTTTTGGAGGTGCAACATTTCCTGGAGCACTCAGTTCGATTTTCCAGCATTTGAGATCTGTGTACCAGTTATTATTATACTCTCTACTTTCGGCGTCAAAAAATACTTTAACAGTGTCGCTTTCAGTAAAACTATTTAATGCGATTTTGTCGCCCCACACAGTAAAACAGACTTTTTTAGGGAAATCAGATTGCACTTCAATAACAAAACTTTGTTTTTTCCAAGTTCCGTTTCTGCCTTCACCTGTAATAGGTTCTAAGATTTTAAATAATTTACCTTCAATTTCCATAATTATATTTATTAAAATTTAATACTAGCATGAGCAGCAGCTAAACGAGCTACAGGTACTCTATAAGGAGAACATGAAACGTAGTTTAGCCCCATTTTGTAACAGAATTCAACCGATGCAGGGTCTCCACCTTGTTCGCCACAAATACCTACTTTTAAGTTATTTCGCGTTGCTCGTCCTTTTACAACTGCCATTTCGATAAGCTGTCCAACGCCTTCTTGGTCAATAGTTTGGAATGGGTCTGCTGGGATAATTTTATTATCTAAATAGTCGTGCATAAATCCACTAACATCATCTCTACTAAAACCGAAAGTCATTTGTGTTAGGTCGTTAGTACCAAAGGAGAAAAATTCTGCTGTTTTTGCCATTTCGTTAGCAAGCAAACAAGCACGCGGGATTTCAATCATTGTGCCATACAAGCAATTAACATCAAATTGGAATTTATTTTCAACTTCTTTTTTTACTTTATCGAAAAGGATTTTTGTAATATCTAATTCTCTGACGTCGGCAGTAACAGGCACCATAATTTCTGGTGAAGCTTTTTTTCCTTCTTTAATAAGTTCAGCAGCAGCTTCAAAAAGTGCTTTAAATTGCATTTCGGTAATTTCGGGATAAGTTATACCGAGTCTTACTCCTCGGTGTCCCATCATAGGATTTGTTTCGTTCAGTTCATCAACTCTTTTAGCAACATCTTCAACTGTAATTCCAAGTGCTTTAGCTATTTCGCTTTGTTTTTCTTTAGTGTGAGGAGCAAACTCGTGAAGTGGTGGGTCTAGTAATCTGAAAGTAACAGGTAATCCGTTCATTACCGCCATAGTATCTTTCATGTCTCGTTTAACAAAAGGGAATAATTCGTTAACAGCTTTAATTCTTTCTTCTTTATTAGATGCTAATATCATTTTTCTAAGAATAAAGAGAGGTTGGTCTGCACCTTTACCGTAGAACATATGTTCAGTACGGAAAAGTCCAATACCTTCAGCACCAAATTCCACTGCTAATTTAGCGTCTTCTGGGGTTTCGCAATTTGTTCTTACCCCCATTTTTCGATGTTTGTCAACTAAACTCATAAATTGTTGGAATCTTGGGTTTTCTGATGAGTCCATGAGTTGAATACTTGCATTGTAAACGTTACCAACAGTTCCGTTAAGAGTAATAATGTCGCCTTCTTTAATTATGATATCACTGCCTTTAACTTTAGCAATTTTTTCATTTTCTCTAACGTCAAGAGTTCCTGCTCCCACGATGCAACATTTTCCCCAGCCTCGAGCGACAAGGGCAGCGTGTGAGGTCATTCCACCAAGTGCAGTAAGTAATCCGTCAGCTACTCTCATGCCTTCAACATCTTCGGGATTGGTTTCTTTACGTAGAAGAATAACTTTTTCGCCTCTTTTTGTCCATTCTACTGCATCTTCGGCAGTAAATACAACTTTTCCTACAGCAGCTCCTGGTCCAGCAGGTAATCCTTTAACTATTGGGTTGTAATTTTTTTCATCTTTGGGATTTACTATTGGGTGCAAAAGCTCGTCAAGTTGGCTTGGGTCGACGCGTAAGATAGCAGTTTTTTCATCAATTCTTTTTTCTTCTAACATTTCGATAGCCATATTTAAAGCTGCGGTTCCTGTTCTTTTGCCGACACGGCACTGTAGCATATAAAGTTTTCCTTCTTGAACAGTGAACTCAATGTCTAACATATCTTTAAAAGAATCTTCTAAAGTAGTTCTAATATTGTCTAACTCATTGTAAATAGCAGGATATTGGTCTTGCATAGACATTAAATGCTGGTTTTGTGAGTTTTTCGTGTCGTTATTTAGAGGGCTTGGAGTTCGGATGCCAGCAACAACGTCTTCGCCTTGTGCATTAATTAACCATTCTCCGTAGAATAAATTTTCCCCGGTAGCAGGGTTTCGAGTGAAAGCAACACCTGTTGCCGAAGAGTCCCCCATATTTCCGAATACCATAGCTTGCACATTAACTGCCGTACCCCAGTTATCTGGAATACTTTCGATACGCCTATAAGAAATAGCTTTTTTACCGTTCCAGCTTTTGAAAACAGCTTTTATTCCTCCTTCTAATTGTTTTTTAGCGTCATCGGGGAACTCAATTCCTAAAACTTCTTTAACTTTTTTCTTGAATAGGTCGGCGAGTATCATTAAATCTTCTGAACTTAAATCTGTATCCGACAAGTAATTTCTATGATGTTTATAATCTTCTAACATGTCGTCAAGTTGGCGGCGAATGTTTTTGTCTAAGCCTTCGGCTTTATCCATAACGACGTCTGCATACATCATAATCAAACGGCGGTATGAGTCATAAACAAAGCGAGGATTATTAGTTTTTTTAATTAGTCCGGGTATAGTATTGCTACTTAAACCAATATTAAGAACAGTATCCATCATTCCAGGCATAGAACTACGCGCTCCTGAACGGCAAGAAACTAATAAAGCGTTATCAGGGTCGTTATATTTCATACCCATGTTAGCTTCCACTTTTTCCATTGCAGCCCAAACTTCGTCCATAAGTCCTTCGGGCAGTTCATGATTATTATCATAATATTCTGTGCAAGTGTCAGTTGTAATAGTAAAACCAGCAGGAACTGGTAAACCCATTAAAGCCATCTCAGCTAAGTTAGCTCCTTTTCCACCAAGAAGCTCTTTCATTTTAGAATCACCTTCAGCTTGTTTGTTTCCAAAGCTGTAAACTCTTTTGATTTTAGTCATTTTATATTTATTGTTTAATTTTAATTATTGATTAATTATAATTTCAACTTTTTCGCGTACAAAAATATGAAAAATTATTTTATTAAAAAACACTTAATTATTTAATATAATAAGATTAATAAAATTTTGAAAAAAAATATAATTTAGAAATATGTCTTTTTACCTTAATATGAGAATCCGCCAAGTTTTTGAATGTCTGTTCTTGGGTTTACACACATGATTGGAATTTTTTTCGACAATTCTATACTTTTGGCTCGTTTAATGTCTGTAATACTTTTTTTATATTTATCCGTCATAAAAAGGACTATATCAGGTTCAACTTCTGACATGTATTCATATAAGTTGTCGGCATAATTTTCTTCGGGAAGAGCTTTAATTTCAAAATCTATATTTTCTCTTTCGAAAATTGTTCCTGCGAAATTAAGATTGCTGTTAATGTTTCCTTTTTTAATTGAATCTTTTGTGTCGGGGTGCACAACAAATACCTTACTTTCGAAGAGGTTAGTTAAATATTTTACCCATAAAAATTTAGCTCTTGATTTTTTGTCTGAGTCAATCGGCACACAAATTTTATCGTATTCGCCGTAATATACAGGTCTTTGAATTAGGATAAAAGGAATTTTATCAAATTTTTTAATAACTTTCATGGCTTTGTTAATTGTTTTTAAACCATGAGTACCCATAATTGCCAAGTATGCATTAGCTTCTATTCCGTAGGCATAAATAGTTTCAAAAAGATTGCCTGCTCTAACTACAGCCACAGTTTTGTGATTGTTATGATTTTTAGAAAATTTAACAGCAATTTTTTCGAGTTCTTCTTTCCATTCATCAACTTCTTTTGGGGAAGAAACAATATATAGCATGTGAATAGGGAAATTTGAAATTCTTGCTAATTCGTAAGCGTGTTCCAAAGCAAAATTAGCTTCGTTGCTAAATTCAAAAGGTACTAGTATACATTTTTCCATAATTAAATTTTTATGTGCTTTATAATTTTAATTTAAAAACATTTAGTTTACAATTATAAACAAAAATAATTAAATAATTGTTTATTTTTGACGAAAATTAATAAATTTAATAAAAACCTTGCAAAATATTATTATTATGAATTTTGATTTAATTGTTATTGGTTCTGGTCCGGGTGGTTATGTCGCTGCTATTCGTGGCTCTCAATTAGGATTGTCTGTTGCTGTTGTCGAAAAAGCTGAATTAGGAGGGATCTGTTTAAATTGGGGTTGTATTCCTACAAAAGCTTTGTTGAAAAGTGCACAGGTAATGAATTATTTAAAACACAGCGAAAGCTATGGAATAATAAATGAGGGAAATATAAAACCAGATTTTGAAAAAGTTATTGCTCGCAGTCGAGAAGTTTCTGCTAATATGAGCAAGGGTATTGAGTTTTTGTTCAAAAAGAATAAAGTTTCTGTTATAAAAGGCGTTGCTAAGCTTATTTCTACTGATAAAGTTTTGGTAACAAATAGTGATAACAATGAAGAAACTTATACTGCAAAACATATTATTTTAGCTACTGGTGCTCGTTCACGCGAAATTTCAGGGATAAAACAAGACGGCAAAAATATTATTGGTTATCGCGAAGCTCTAAGTTTGCCAAAACTTCCTCAATCTATGGTGGTTATTGGTTCGGGAGCTATTGGGTCAGAGTTGGCTTTTTTCTATTCATCAATGGGAACAGAAATTACTTTAATTGAATATATGCCCGAAATTGTTCCTTTAGAAGATCAAGAAGTTTCAAAACAATTAGCCCGAAGTTTTAAAAAAGCAGGAATGAAAGTTATGACAGATACGGCTGTAAAAAATGTTGAAGTTATTGATGGAAAATGCATTGTAAATTATTCTGATAAAAAAGGTGATAATAAGCTAGAGTGTGAAATAGTTCTTTCGGCTGTTGGTGTTAGCACTAATATTGAAAATTTAGGTTTGGAAGAATTAGGAATAAAAACTGAAAAAGGGAAAATTTTAGTTGATGAATATTATAGAACAAATTTGTCTGGAGTTTATGCAATTGGCGATATTGTTCCTGGTCATGCCTTAGCTCATGTTGCTTCGGCAGAGGCAATTTGTTGTGTTGAAAATATTGCTGGCTTAAACCCCGTGCTTGTTGATTATTCTAATGTTCCGTCTTGCGTTTATACTACCCCCGAAGTAGCTTCTGTTGGAGAAACTGAACAAAAGCTTAAAGAAATGGGTAAGGCTTATAAAGTTGGAAAATTTCCATTTATTGCTTCAGGAAAAGCTAGCGCAGCCGGGAATAAAGACGGTTTTGTTAAACTTTTATTTGACGAAAACACTGATGAGCTTTTAGGTGCTCATTTTATTGGCGATAATATTGCCGAAATGATTTCAGAAATGGTTGTGCTTCGTAAATTGAACGGAAAAGCGAAAGATTTAATAAAATCTATTCACCCTCACCCAAGTTTGTCGGAAGCAATTATGGAAGCTGCTGCTGCTGCTCATAATGAGGTCATACATTTGTAACTTGATTTGATAAGCTTTAGTGTGCCGTTGTTTTAAGCCTAAGTAAAGCTACACTTTTTATCGCAAATAAGTTCACAAAGTCTTGCGAATTTTATTACACTGTCTTATTCTAAAATGGCAATTCATTATTTAATCTTTATATTGGACTTACAGCCTACATACCCGACGATTAGCCTAAGTTTAAAAATTAGTCTGAATATTTCAAAGAAACTAAGTGCCTCTACGTGTTTTGTCATGATTTTTGCAAAAAAAAAAGCAAAAATCACGCCAAAACCCCACTACCAACTTACGCCATAAGAGAGAAATACATTATTAAAATTGTTATATTTTACCTACAGTCAAAAATAAAAAATTATCTTCTAATTGTAACATTACCTTTTAACACATTCTTTTTGTTAGTGTCTAATGTAATTACATACCAATAGGTATCACTTGGCAAAGCACTTCCTGCATAATTTCCGTCCCATATAAAATTAGCACCTTTTGATATATATAATTTTTTCCCAAACCTATCAAACACCTCTACAATAGCATCAGGATAGTGGTATAAGCCTGTAATTTCCCAGGTTTCGTTGTATCCATCACCGTTTGGTGTAAAAAAGTTAGGTATTTTTAAAGATTCGTCTAAATAAATTTCTTTACTAATTATGCAATAATTTTTGTCCATTATAGAAATAGTGTAAAGTCCGGCGGGTAAGCCTGTAAACTGGTTGGAATTTTGCCAAGTGTCGCCATCATAAGAGTAAGTATATTCCGGGCTTCCACCGCTTGCAAAAACTTCTATTATACCGCCTCCGGAGCTATAGTCATGCCAAACAGGAGCTTCGGCAAAATTTACATTAATTTCAGTACTTCCCGAACAGCCAATATTATCATAAACCGTTACGGCGTAATTTCCGGCTTTTTTTACCGAAAATGTGGCGTTTGTTGAGCCATTTTGCCATAAATATTTGAAATAATCTTTATTTAACCTCAAAATATGGTTTTCGCCTTCGCAAAATGTTGTGTCGTAACCCATAAATGGCTCTATTAAGTCATGTTCAATAAAATTAATGCTATCTTTTGCTTGACAATTATTACTATCGGTAACGCTTAAAATTAAAGTTTGCGTATTTGAAACTAAAATTGAGTTAGAACTTTCTCCATTACTCCATTTGTAAGTTTGATAAATATCTTCGAGTTCGAAAAAATAAGAATCTCCGTAGCAAAACTCAATATCTGGTCCGAGATTTAAAACAGCTTCGGGGTAAATTGTTACTATGATAGTGTCGTAAGCAGCACAACCGGATTCTTCCGAAACTTTGACCCAATAAGTTCCGCTTTCATTAATACTTAATCTTTCATCTGAAGAGTTGTCGCTCCATAAATAAGTTAAATTTTCTTGTTCAGCATTTGGATTTAAAATAATATTTTGGTTAGTGCAAATTGAAAAATCTTCGCCTAAATCAATAATAGGGGATAGACCTATATTTACGTTAATATTGTCGCTAGCAGTACAACCATTATTATCGGTAACAGTTAGTTCAAAGTTTCCTGCCTGACTTAGCCATATACTTGAGCTAGTGCTTCCATCATTCCATAAATATGCGATAAAATTTGTCGGCGCACTTATCATAACAGAATCTCCATCACAAATAACAATATCGTTTCCTAGATTAATTTCTATTTTTGGATAATAAACAAACATAATAGTGTCGTAAAAATAGCATTGACTTAAAGCGTCATAAACTCTTACCCAGTGATAGCCCCCCTCTCCTGATGTAAAGTATTGATTAGCAGTTCCATTAGACCATAAATAATAGCTATATGTTTGAAAAGTAGTTATGCTTAATTCTTCGCCAAAACATAAAGAATCGGTTTCGGCTAATAAATCTGGATTAGGAATTTGAATAACATTTGTCGAAGCACTTGCACTACAGCCTGTTCCTAAGTCTGTAACAGTAACAGAATAATTTCCTGTTTCGCTAACTTCAATGCTAGAGCTTGTTTGGTAATTATTCCAAAGATAAGAAAAATTTCCATTGCCAGCATCGAGAGTAGCAGAGCTAAAAGGGCAAATTGATGTGTTTGCGGGCAATGTTATTTGTGGTCCTTGCAAAGGGTTAAGTTCAATATTAGTTTTTATGAAGCAGTTATTTGCATCTACAGCAATAATTTCGTGAGTTCCTATACTTAATCCACAAATATTTGGCGGTATTAAGACATTATCGCAATAAAAATTATATGGAGCTAATCCGTTAATGACTTCTATATCAATACACATATCGTTTGGGTCGCAATTATTACTTGAAATATTAATTTCTTTAAAACTAAAATTAGCCTCATATTTAACCATTAAAATGTCATTTTCGCCTGATGATGTATAGGAATTAGAATTTACAAAAATTGAGTTCGAAAAATGCCCAGCAGCTATTAAATTATTTAGATTATTAATGCAAATTGCATTAGCAGAATTTGAGTTTGAAGAGCCAATAATGTGTTTATATTTAAAGTTTCCATTATTGTCAAATTTAGAAACGAAATAATCTGAATCAGCTATCGAGTTTAAGTTAGCGTCTCCAAAATTTGTTAATCCGCTAAAATTTCCTGCTAAAAAAATATTTTGAGAAGGGTCTATTTTTATTGCTTTAGGATTAATATTTCCAATACCTCCGAAGTTTTTATTAAATATTTCTATACCTTCGTCATTGAATTTATGAATTTTAGCCATATTGTTTGCTTGTTCAGATTTATAAAATATATAGCTATTCCCGTAATTGTCGCAAGTATTATAAGCATGGCTAGCATTGTTTTCACTATTACCGAAAGATTTTGCCCATTGGAAATTGCCTGTTTTATTATATTTTGCCAGAAAAGTGTTTAAGTTTCCATTAGCAGCAAGACTTGTTGTACCGAAGTTAATATTACCTGCAAATTCGCCACTAATAAAAATATTATCATTTATGTCGCAAGAAATGCTAGTTGCAATATCGTCTAAATTAGAACCATGGTTTACTCTCCAAATAAAATTTCCATTTTTATCGTATTTAGCAATAAAAAAATCTTTTCCACCTTTTGCGATAAGTGTTCCGTTTCCGATTCCAAGGTAAGCATCATAATATCCGGTAATAATGATATTATCGTGTGAATCTACGCATACACTTTCGCCAGAATCTTGATTAAACCCTGTGGGGAATTTTCCCCATAAATAGTCGCCATCGGCTGAATATTGGATTAAAAATATATCGCTATCTCCGCCTGAGTTAATAATATTTCCGCCAAAATTTGAAGCTGACTTGAAGTTTCCAATAACATTAATTCTTCCTTCGCTATCAACACTTACAGAGTTTGCAAAATCGTCTTGATTTCCTCCGCCTGATTTTAGCCAAATTAAATTTCCTAATTGGTCAAATTTTGCAATAAAAAAGTCGCTAGCACCATTTGAAATTGCGGTTTGAGATTGTAAATTTAATGTTTGATGAAAATTTCCAACGACAATAATATTTCCAAATTCGTCAGCACAAACGTCTTTTGCTTCGTCAACGAGGGCGGAACCGCCGGTTTTTGCCCATAATGGTGAAAAAGAATTTACACATTCAATACTATCCGATTGGGATTTTAATAAGCTGGCTAGTAAAATAAATACTACTGATATGTAAATTTTAATTTTCATTTTTTAAAATTCGTCATAAAACATTGCATTACTAAATTTTCCCCATTTCAAATATTTATCTTTAAATAATTTAATTCCCAATCCAATTTGATGGGTTCCATTATGATAAATTTGTAAAGAAGTTAAGCCAATTTCGTATTGATAAAATAATGTAAATACATCTACATTCATTCCAAAACAAGGAGCAAATGAAAGTGGCTTAAGGTTTTCTTTGTCTAAAGTGTTGCGATACGAAAAACCAAACCAAAAATTGCTATTATTACGAACAAAAACGGATTGTCCGGAGTTCATACCGCCATAATAAACTTTTAGGTTTACATCTAATTGTGAAAGCCCATGAAAATTGGATTTGAATAAAATAGAGGGGCGTAATTGTACTTTTTTGTGAACTTGCAAAAACGAACCTCCATGAATATTTGTAACTACATGATTTATAGGCTCTAAATATCTACTATACATTCTATCTGTCCACGGAATAAGATTTTCGAAAGAAACTCCTAAAAAATTTAAATTATATGATAATAATATGCCTGCGTTTGCATTAGGAATAAAACTTGTAAGTTTTGAATAATTGATTATTGGGTCGTAGATATCTCTATCAAATTTAGATTCGTCTAAAACATGAACCAAGCCCCTGAAAGCCATTCCGAAAGACATAATAAACTTATGATTACGCCTATTGTAAAGGAAAACTTGGTAAGAAAAGTTAAGTTGTGTTCCAAATTTTTTGTTTGGACCGTTTAAGTCAGAAAAAATGTATCCGCCAATGCCACCTTCTCTTTCGTTTAGTCTGTGTTTAAATAAAAAATATGAAGTTTTAGGTGCATTTTCAAAACCTATCCATTGCTGGTTATGAAATATTTTAAATGTCGTTGATTGCGAAATTCCAGTAAATGAGGGATTGACAAGCATAAAGTCAAACATGTAAAGTTCGTGTACTGGTAAATTTTGTGCTTTTACACCAATATTAGATATTAGTAATGTGAAAAATAAAAATATTGAGCTTAATCTTAACACGTCTTTTCTTATAAATAATTTCTATTTCCAAAAATAAGGCTACCAACTCTAATCATGGTGCTGCCCTCTTCAATAGCAATTTGCCAATCTCCACTCATTCCCATGCTTATTTCACAAAAGTAATCATTATTTTGAAAAAAAACACTTTTCAGTTTAAAAAAAGTTTGTTTTAATTTTTTAAATTCTTGTCTAATTTGTTCTTCATTATCGGTAAAACTTGCCATACCCATAACTCCACAAATTTTTATATTTTCTAAATTTTTAAATGTCTCAGATTCAAGAATTGTTTGAGCTTCCTCATAATTTAGTCCGAATTTTGTGTCTTCTTGGGCAATATGAAGTTGCAATAAGCATTTAATTATTCTGTTATAATTTTTTGCTTGTTTATTAATTTCTATCAATAGCTTTAAACTATCTACACTATGAATATATTCAACAAACTCGGCAATATATTTAACTTTGTTGGTTTGTAAATGTCCAATTAGATGCCATTTAATATTAGAATGTTTTAGTGCTTCATATTTTGCCGTCAATTCTTGAACTTTATTTTCGCCAAACTCTTTTTGTCCTGCATCAATAGCTTGTTTTATTGCGTCAATACTGTGGGTTTTTGATACAGCAATAAGTTTTACATTATTTGGTATTTGTTTTTTTAAATTTTTAATATTATCTTTAATATCGCTCATAGAAATATTATTATTTATTTCCTTTTATTGCTGCAATAGACAATAATACGCCTAAAACTATTCCTAAAAGAGCAGCGAATAATACTTGAAAATTTGTTGGTAAAATAAAAGTTATAGTATGTGCTGGTATCCAAAATAAAGGAATTGTTTTTTTGAAAACGAAATTCCATTGAACTTCCCAATTTAGATTAGAAATTATTTTTTTTATAGGAATAGGTTTAAAAAGTGCGAAAACTTTTCCTCCATTATTCATAATATGTGTATCAGTAATTTTATGAATAGTCATAAAAACAGGAGCAAAGCTTGTGTTCATCATCAGGCTGATAAAAAATGCACCGACAAGTTTTAAGAGAGAAAACTCTGTTTGCATTGCTTGCGCAATTCCATTAAAAACGCTAAACTTATCGAGAAAGGCAGGAATTCCGCTACGAAATACGCCCATAGCCACAGCTATCCACATTCCTAAAATTCCCCAGACTATTGCTCTTGGAATTAGCCCAAAACCTTTGTGATTATATACTCCGTTTTTAATTCTTAAACCAATTGATTCGCCAAGAGTTGCTAAAATAGCGAATTTAAAAAAGCTCATTATTAAGCCGTAATTAGTATTAAAATTATTGTAAAACTCATAGACTTTTTCAAAGATGAAAAATGGGCTAAAGCAAGCAATTACAATGATTATAAAAATAAAATCTTTCTTTTTCATAAAATTATTATTTAGTATTTTCTACAGGTGGCTTTCCCATATATAAATTAAAAACTAATTTAGCTTTATTATAAATTCTATCCCATGAAAAAACTACCAAGATTATTGATACAACAAGTAAAATAATTAAAATTTTTTCGTGGATAGAAAAGTCTTTAAATTTTTTCATTTATTTTTCTATTCTAATTCTAGCATCTACCGCTTTAAGGTATTTCATATTTCCAAGAAGTGGATTTAAGTCCATTTCAAAAATTTCGGGAGCAATTTCCATTAAAGCAGATATTTTTTGAATTTGTTTTACAAAAATCTCTTGATTAACACCTTCTTGCCCTCTGACGCCTTCGATAATCTTATAAGATTTTAAATTTTTAATCATAAACTCGGCTTCTTTTTTAGAAACAGGCGATATACTTGTGTTAACATCGTGAAGGACTTCTATAAAAATTCCGCCTAAGCCAGCTAGGACTAAATGTCCGAATTTTTCTTCGTGTTTTGCTCCTATAAACACTTCAGTTCCTTTGAGCATTTCGCCCATTAAAACGGCGTAAGTGTCTTTAATTTTCATTAATCTTTCAAATTCGCGAATAATAGTTTCATTATTTTTCACATTTAACACAACTCCTCCAACATCAGATTTATGAACAGGTCCGACCACTTTCATCACAAGTGGGAATCCATGTTTTTCGGCAAAAGCAAGTGCTTCTTCTTGTTTATAAACGACTTGTTCGAAAGCTCTATCAATTCCTGCGGCATCGAGGAGTTCGAAAACTTTATCAGGACTCAAATACCCATTTTCAGCTGATTCAATTACTTTTCTAATTTTGTCTTTGTCAATTTCAGGTAAATCTATATTTTCTGCTTGTGGTGCTGGTGTATTTATAACTTTACTTAAAGCATTTCCAAAATTAACTTCATCTGGAAAGTTTATTCTTCCTTTTTTAATAAATTGTTCTATTTCATCTTTAACATTTATAACCGAGGGTAAAATTGGGTATATTGGCTTTTTACTGTTTTTCATTTTTTCATCTAAAAGGTCGTAAACATCGTAAACAGGGAAAAGTCCGGGGCTTCCAAAGATAACAGCCATTGCGTCAATATTATCAAAATCGTTATTGCAAGCGTCAATAATATATCCTAATTGTTCGGCAGTTCCTGTTGCTAAAAAATCTATAGGATTAGCTACTGAGCTTCCTGGGAACAGTTTGCTTAATAATTCTTTAGCCTTTTCGCCTTCAATAGCAGGAATATTTAAGCCGCCATTGCTAAGAGAGTCGGTCAACATAACAGCAGGACCGCCGGCGTGAGTGATAATTGCAATATTTTTGCCTTTAGGAATTTGATGCATAAAAATAGATGCTACACTAGCCAACTCTTCTCTACCATTGCAACGCACAATTCCAGCCTTTCTAAACAAAGCGTCAACGGCAATATCTGGGCTAGCCAAGGCTCCGGTGTGCGAAGATGCAGCTCGGCTACCCGCTTCGGAACCACCAGATTTTATTGCAGCAATTTTTGCACCTTTCCTAATTAAGGAAGAAGCATGTTTATACAGCATTTGAGGTTTATTAATGCTTTCGATATATAATAACTTTACCGGTGCCGATTTTCCATGCTCGTAAGTCTCGTCTAAATATTTAAGAATTTCTTCAACTCCTAATTGAGCAGAGTTTCCGACAGAATAAACACTAGAAAATTTAAGACCTTTAGGAACAGCTGCTTCCATAATAAATACGGCAGTAGCACCAGAGCCAGAAATAAAATCTACTCCTTGAGAATCTAAACTCGGTATAGGCGTTGTGAATATTCCGCTATAAGTTTGGTTTAAAAGCCCTACGCAATTTGGACCTATCAAACTTGCGTTGTTTTGGTCAAGTAAGTCAACGATTTTTTTCTCTAATTTAGCACCTTCTTCACTTTCTTCGCTAAAACCGGCTGACAAAATTATAAATCCACCTGTATTTTTTTCCTTTACCAAAATTTCTACAGCTTCGTAACAATACTTTGCTGCAATTGCTAAAATAGCACAATCAACCTGAGGAAGCTCGTTTACAGTCCTAAAAGATTTTATTCCTTGTACAGAATCTAACTTCGGATTGACTACATATAAATTTCCATTAAAATTACTATCTATTAAATTTTTTAAAACCTTACCTCCTGGCTTATATACATCATCAGAACCACCAACAACTACAACACTTTTTGGATTTAATAACTTTTCGTTTATCATAATTTTACATTTTTTTTATTTCAATGTTCACAAAAATATAATTTTATTTTGAGCTATAAAATATATTTGATAAAAGTTTTTTATAAAGACGATAAAATGTATGAATAATTAAATTTTAGAAAAGATTTTTTAAAATTCGGGAAAAAGCAATTAATGTTAATAAAAATAATAAAATCTTTTATATCTCAGACAACGTTTTGCATTTTTTTTTTGTCTATATAAAAAGCATTTTATTGTTTAACTTAAAAATTTATAATTATAAAAAAGATTACATTTTTATTCTTAATCATCTCAAGTATGATTTTAAGTGAGAATTTATATTCTCAGGATTATCACAGTTTATATCAATCAGCAACAGGACAACTTTTACAGAGTTTAGTAAACGTGTCGAATCCTGCAACGGCAGAGACATGGTTTGTTGCAAGTGATAATGATGGCAAAATTATTGTAATGCAAATGGATTTTAGCTATCCAAACCCACAGCCCCAAAATGTTTGGGCATTTACTTTGACTATGCCTGTTACGCCTGCTATTGGACAAATTTATTTGAAAGACGGTTTTTTCGACCCGGAAGGAAATATTTTTGTATATGGTTTTGAAGAAACATCTAACAGGGGTATTTATGCAAAAGTAATTTTAGCAAGTAATGTGCCAACTACTTTGTTTTGGGCAAATATTAACCAAAGCGATACTCAAATTACCGATGCTTGCTGGGCTGACGGATATAGCGGAGTATCAGCAATTAACTACGGAATTATTTATGGAGATGCTTTTGCAAGAGTTAATGGAAATACAACTGGTACTTTTGCCTTTACAGGAACAAGAAAATCTCTTTTAAAATTTACATCTGTAAGTTACGATCAAAGCGAAAACAAATTTGTTATTAGCGGTAATTCGGGAGTTGATGGACCAAGACAATTTATTGGTACTATTAAACCCAGATTCCGCATTAGAAAAAAATGACTAATTTTGTGGTCTTAAATCCTAATGCGTAGCGTTAGAAAAAATGATATATGAAATTCGAGCTATCCTTTACTAATAAAGAGATTACCCCATGGGGTGGAAACCTAACGAAGTGGTTCGGCAAAGCCAATGGTATTTTTAAAGCAAATGTTGGATAAAATTGGCTTTCGGGAGCTGATTCATTCTTGTGAGTATTTACCGTCCCAAAATTCTAATCGAGCCTATGGGATAGATGTTATTTTGGAATCGTTTATCACCTTTGGAAGCAAAGGGGCTACAATATATTATTGTAGCTAAATTTACCCACCCTATACAACACTTGATAGATAAGCAGGATTTTTGGATGGGTGTGGATGATGGTATAGAAATTTGTGATAAGCTTTACCAATCAAAAGCATGGGAAAAACCAAGACGGATTGTTATCGTTCGTCAGAAAATAGCAGAACGACCACAAGCAGCGGGGAGAATGTTAAGCCTTTTTCCAGAAGATGAAATCCATAGAAATTATCGTTATTCGGCTTATATTACCAATCAGGAACAATCTGCAACAGTTGTTTGGAGAACTTACAGAAACAGAGGTAATGCAGAGAATAGGATCAAGGAGTTGAAAGCAGATTTTGGAGCAGAGAGTTTTAACTTAAAGGGGTTCTTTCCAACAGAAGCTGCATTAATCTTTTCAATGATTGCTTACAATTTAATGTCGATATTC